>VERU01000046.1 GCA_018882485.1 Rhodoferax sp.
GCGTAGCGCATCGCGTCCACCAGGCCCGCCGTAGCCTGCAGCCCCGGGGGTGCAGCGACCCAGCGATCCAGGGCGGCCTCCACCCGTTCCAGCCGGACCTGCATCCAGGCCGACAGGTCCAGCGGCGGCAGGGTCAGGCTCCCGATCATTCGGGTGTCCAATTCTTGAGCAGGCCCTGATCGAGCAGCTTGATCTGCCCTTCGACCGCCGTCAGCCGGCTGCGGCAATAGTCCAGCAAGGTTGCGCCGCGCTGATAGGCAACCAGCAGCTGGTCCAGCGGCAGCTCGCCGGATTCCAGACGCTGCAGCAGGGCTTCGAGTTCCTCCAGCGCTGCCTCGTAGCTGCTCGGCGGGGCCGGGCCCTCGGATTCGGCGGGGGAAGAGGGGGTCGCGCGGGCGGCGCGGGAGGGGGAAACCATGCCCGCGACTGTAAACCAGGAATGACACTTGCTGCCAGCCCCCGCCCGCACCCGCCAGGGTCCGTCCCCCGGCCCACCGGCCCACCGAGTCGCCGATCCGCCCCGAACGGGCCAGGACCCCCCGGGTACAATCCGCCGCCGCCCGCAGGGCAGCCCCCCGATCACCCGCGCCATGGCGCTTCTCCCTGTGGGGAGTCTTTAGGTCAGGTCACCCATGTCTGATTTAAGTCTTCAACTGCAGCAGGCCAATGGCCAACTACCAGTTTCCAGTTACCTCGATCCGGCGCTTTTCGAGCGCGAGATGCAGACCCTGTTCCGGCCCGGGCCGCGCTACGTCGGTCACGCCCTGAGCGTTCCCGAAATCGGCGACTACGCCACCCTGGCCCAGGAAGGCCACGGCCGGGCCCTGGTGCGCACCCCGTCGGGCGTCGAGCTGATCTCCAACGTCTGCCGGCACCGCCAGGCCCTGATGCTGCAGGGCCGAGGCTCGCTGAACACCCCGCATCCCGGAGCGGCTGCAGGCCACATCGTCTGTCCGCTGCACCGCTGGACCTACAGCGGGGGCGCCAGCCCGGGTGCGGGCCGGCTGCTGGGTGCACCCCATTTTCCCCACGATCCCTGCCTGGACCTGCAGCAGTACCGGTTGCAGGAATGGAACGGGCTGCTGTTCGAGGCCAACGGCCGAGACGTGGCCGCCGATCTGGCTGCACTGGCGCCGCGCGCCGATCTCGATTTCAGCGGCTATGTGCTCGACCGGGTCGAGATGCACGAATGCCGCTACAACTGGAAAACCTTCATCGAGGTCTATCTGGAGGACTACCACGTGGGTCCGTTCCACCCGGGGCTGGGCAGCTTTGTGCGCTGCGACGACCTGCGCTGGCAGTTCGGGCCGCAGTTTTCGGTGCAGACCGTGGGGCTGGCACAGCCCGATACACGCCCTGGCAGCCCGGTGTACCAGCGCTGGCAGGCGGCGCTGCAGGCCTGGCGCGGTGATGCGCCTGCGCCGCGGCAGGGGGCGATCTGGCTCACCTACTACCCCAACATCATGGTCGAGTGGTACCCCCATGTGCTGACCGTGTCCACCCTGCACCTCATCAGCGTGGACCGCACCCTCAACATGGTGGCCTTTTTTTATCCGGAGGAGATCGCCGCATTCGAGCGGGAGTTCGTCGAGGCCCAGCAGGCGGCCTACATGGAGACCTGCGTGGAGGACGACGAGATCGCCGAACGCATGGACGCCGGACGCCGGGCGCTGCACCAGCGCGGCGACAACGAGGTCGGACCTTACCAGAGCCCGATGGAAGATGGCATGCAGCACTTCCACGACTGGTACCGGCAGCACCTGCAGCCCTGACCCCCATGCAGGCGCTGTGGATGGTGCTGGGCGCCTTCTTCTTCTCCACCATGGCCGTGGGCGTGCGCATCGCCTCGGCCGGCGTCGGCACCGCCGAACTGCTGTTCTACCGCAGTGTCGTCGGCGTGCTGTTCCTGGTCGTCCTGCTGCGCGCCGGCCGGGTGCCGCTGCGCACCCCGGTGCCGGCCATGCACCTGTGGCGCGGCCTGCTCGGTTCAGTGGCCATCGCGGCCTGGTTCTATTCGCTGGTCCACCTGCCGATCGTCACCTCCATGGCCCTGAACTACATGAGCGGCGTGTGGCTGGCTGCCTTCGTGGTCGGCGCGGCCCTGCTGGCCGGGCGGCAGGACCGCCAGGGGCCGATGCTGGCCACCGTGCTGCTCGGTTTCGCCGGCGTGGTGCTGCTGCTGCAGCCCACGCTGGCCCAGAACCAGTTGTTCGCCGGGCTGATCGGCCTCCTGTCGGGCGTGGCGGCTGCCCTGGCCTACCTGCAGGTGGGCGCGCTCGGCCGGGCCGGCGAACCCGAACTGCGCACCGTGTTCTACTTTTCGGTGGTGACCACGGTGACCTCGGGCCTGGCGGCCCTGGCCACCGGCTTCACCCCGTGGAGCGCCATGCCCTGGCAGTCCGCTGCGTGGCTGGTGCCCATCGGCGTGCTGGCCTCGCTGGGCCAGTGGTGCATGACGCGGGCCTTCAGCCGCGGCCACACCCTGCTGGCGGCCAACCTGCAGTACTCCGGCGTGCTGTTCGCCGCCCTGTACGGGCTGTGGCTGTTCGACGATCGCATCCCGCCCGGCGGCTGGATCGGGCTGGCGCTGGTGGTGGGCAGCGGCATCGCGGCCACCGTGCTGCGAGCGCAGGCCGTCGGCGCCCGACCGGCCGAAGAGCACTAGGCGCCGCCGCCCCGCGCTTTTCTCCCAACCAACCCGTTCAGGAGTCCTGTCCATGCCCTACACCACCCTCATCAGCCCGTCCGAACTGCTGGCGCTGCAGGCTGCCAGCCAGCCCTGTGTCGTGTACGACTGCAGCTTCGATCTGATGAACCCGCACGCGGGGGATGCCCAGTTCACCGAAGGGCACATCCCGGGCGCCGTCCGGGCCGATCTGGACCGGCACCTGAGCCATCCGGGCGGTCAGCCCGGCGCCGCCTCGGGGGGACGCCACCCCCTGCCCGACCGCAAGGCCTTCGCCGCCTGGATCGGCGGTACCGGCCTGCTGCCAGGCATGCAGGCCGTGGTGTACGACCGCCAGGGCGTGAACTACTGCGGGCGTCTGTGGTGGATGCTGAAGTGGCTGGGCCACGAAGACGTGGCGGTGCTCGATGGCGGCTGGCAGGGATGGCTGGCAGCGGGTGGGGCCAGCGCACCAGGGGCTCCCACAGCGGCGGATTCAGGTAAAAATTACCCTGAAACCCTTGCCCGTGCTGAATTGGTTGCTACACAAACCGTAGCAGAACGGCTGGGTCGCCCGGTGCAGACCTTGATCGATGCCCGGGCGCCGGCGCGCTTTCGGGGCGAGGTGGAGCCGCTGGACCCGGTGGCCGGACACATTCCCGGCGCGCTGAACCGGCCTTTTTCCGCCAACCTGGGCAGCGATGGCCGCTTCAAGCCCGCGGCCCAGCTGCGCGAGGAATTCGAAACCCTGCTGGCCGGACGCCAGCCCGCCACCGTGGTGCACCACTGCGGCAGCGGCGTCTCGGCCATCCCCAATCTGCTGGCCATGGAAATCGCCGGCCTGGGCCGCGCCGGCCTGTACGCCGGCAGCTGGAGCGAGTGGTGCCGCGATCCGTCGCGGCCCTGCGCACAGGGCTGAGCGGCCAGGCTGCGGGCCAGTCCGGACCGCCCGGCGGCTCAGTGCCCGTGGGCCAGACCGCCCACCAGGGTGACCAGCAGGATGCCGACGAACAGCCAGGCCACCTGGGCTGCCGTCTGGCGGGTGCTCAGGTGCTTTTGCAGTTGCGGGATCAGATCGGCCAGCGCGACGTACGAAAAGCTGCTGCTGGCCACCACCAGAAAATACGGCAGGTAGTCCTGCAGCCGATCCACCAGCCAATAGCCGCACAGCCCCCCCAGCGCCGTCAGGGCTCCGGCGAGTGAGACCTTGATCAGCGCAGCACGGCGGTTGCCGCTGCCGGCTCGCAGCACCATCAGATCGCCCATGTGGTGCGGCACCTCGTGGGCGGCCACCGCCAGGGCGGCGATCACCCCGAGCCGCAGATCGGCCATGAAAGCCGACGCGATCAGCATGCCGTCGCCGAAGCAGTGAACGCTGTCACCGGCCAACACCGACCAGGAACCGGCCACCCGGCCGGGGGCGTGGTCATGCCCATGATCGGGTGGTTGCGCGTGCCCGTGGTCATGCCCATGCCGATGCGCGTGCCGGACCTCGTGGGTGTGCCCGTGGGTCTGGCCGGACGCCGGGAGCGCTTCGGCAGGGTGATCGTGGTGGTGCTCATGGCCGTGGTGCCACAGCTCGGCCTTGTCGAGCAAAAAGAAGAACACCAGCCCCATGAGGAACACCATGAACAGGTCGGACGCACCGGCCTGGCTTTCAAACGCCTCGGGCAGCAGGTGCATGAAGGCAGTGGCCAGCAGCGCACCGGCCGCCAGGCTGAGCATGTGCTGGGTGTACCTCGCCAGCACACCAAAGCTGAGCAAGGCGGCCACCCAGACGCTGCCGATACCGGCCAGCAGGGTGCCCGTGAGGATGGCGATCAGCAACATGGCGGGAGACTCAGCGCTCCGACCTGCCCAGTGGGCAGCGGGTCAGGCCAGGTGGATCCTGAGCCATTCCAGGCAGCGCTTCCAGCCGTCCTCGGCCGCCGCCTGCCGGTAGCTGGGGCGGTAGTCGGCGTGAAAGGCATGGGGGGTGTCGGGGTACACCACGAACTGGGCCGCCCGGGCGGCCGGGCTGCCCGCCGCCAGCGCGGCCTTCATGCGATCGACGGTGTCCAGCGGAATCCCGCTGTCGGCGCCACCGTACAGGCCCAGCACGGGGGCACGCAGGGCGGCAGCACGGTCCACCGGATGTTGGGGCGTGAGCGGGCCGGCCGCTCCGACCAGCCGGCCATACCAGGCCACGCCCGCCCGCACCGGTGCATGGGCGGCATACAGCCAGGTGATGCGCCCGCCCCAGCAGAAACCGGTGATGCCGACGCGGGCGGCGTCGCCGCCATGGGCTGCCGCCCACCGGCTGACGCCGTCCAGGTCGGCCAGCACCTGCGCATCACCCGCCTTGGACACGACTTCGCCCATCAGGCGGCCCATGTCGGTGTAGCGGGAGGGGTCGCCATGCCGGGCGAACAGCTCGGGCGCGACCGCCAGGTAGCCGGCTCGGGCCAGACGGCGGCAGACGTCGGCGATGTGCTCGTGAACGCCGAAAATTTCATGCACCACCAGCACCACGGGCAGGGAGCTGCCCGACGAGGGGGCTGCAAAATACAGGGGAACCTCGAACCCGTCCACCGACACGCTGGCGGTGCCGGTGCGCAGGCCCTCGGCCGGGGTGCGGATGGCCGTCTGCGCCATGACCGGTCCGGCGGCGGCGGCGTAGCCTACGCCCAGCGTCAGCTTGAGGGCGGTGCGGCGGCTGGGCTCGCCACCGGATCGACCAGGCGACAGCAGCGCCACGGCATCCTTGATCAGGTCATTGCGCATGAAAAGCTCCTCAGGTAGGGACCGAACCTTACCAGACTGCCGGGCCACACCCCGAGTGCAGGGCCATTGCCGACCGCCTGGGCGGATCCGCCAGGCAAACGCCTCAGTGCGCCTTCTCCCAGTTGAGCCCCATGCCCACCTCGGCCAGCAGCGGCACGCGCAGCTGCGCCACGCCGGCCATCAGGCGCGGCACCTCGTGGCGCACCCAATCGCGCTCGGCCTCGGGCACCTCGAACACCAGTTCATCGTGCACCTGCATGATCATGCGGGTGGCCCGGCATTCGGCGTCGATCACCTGCTGCACCTTGACCATGCTGAGCTTGATCAGGTCGGCCGCCGTGCCCTGCATGGGCGCGTTGATGGCTGCGCGCTCGGCGCCGCTGCGCCTCGGCCCGTTGGGCGAGTTGATCTCGGGCAGGTACAGCCGGCGGCCGAACACGGTCTCCACATAGCCCAGACGGCGCGCGGTCTCGCGGGTCTCGTCCATGTAGCGCTTGACCCCGGGGTAACGCTCGAAATAGCGCTCGATGTAGTTGCGGGCCGCGGTGTTGTCGATGCCCAGGCTGCGCGCCAGGCCGAAGGCGCTCATGCCGTAGATCAGCCCGAAATTGATCACCTTGGCGTAGCGCCTCTGCTCGCTGCTGACCTGGTCGGTGCTCACACCGAACACCTCGGCCGCCGTGGCGCGGTGCACGTCCATCCCGTCGTGGAAGGCCAGCACCAGCGCCGCGTCGCCGCTCAGGTGGGCCATGATGCGCAGCTCGATCTGGCTGTAGTCGGCGCTGGCGATCACACAGCCGGGCGGCGCCACGAAGGCCTCGCGCACGCGCCGCCCCTCGGGTGTGCGCACCGGGATGTTCTGCAGGTTGGGGTCGTTGCTGGAAAGGCGTCCGGTCACCGCCACGGCCTGCGCATAGTGGGTGTGCTCCCGGCCGGTGCGCGGCAGGGCCAGCTGGGCGAGCTTGTCGGTGTAGGTGCCCTTGAGCTTGGACAGGCCGCGGTGTTCCAGGATGCGGGCCGGCAGCGGGTAGTCCTCGGCCAGCTTTTCCAGCACCTCCTCGTCGGTGCTGGGCGCGCCGGTGGCGGTCTTCTTGACCACCGGCAGCCCCAGCTTGCCAAAGAAGATTTCTCCGATCTGCTTGGGACTGCCCAGGTTGAAGGGCTGCCCGGCCAGCTCGTGGGCCTGGCGCTCCAGCTCCAGGATGCGCTGGCCGAGCTCGTGGCTCTGGGCGGCCAGGGTGGGCGCGTCGATCAGCACGCCGTTGCGCTCGATGCGGTACAGCGCCTCGCTGCTGGCGATTTCCAGGTCGTAGACGAAACGCAGCCGCGAGTCGGCCTGCAGCCGGGGCCACAGCACCTGGTGCACCGCCAGGGTCTGGTCGGCGTCCTCGCAGGAGTAGGCGCTGGCGCGGGCGATCTCGACCTGCGAGAAGCCGATCTGGTTCGCGCCCTTGCCGCACAGGTCCTCGTAGCTGATGCCGCCGCGCCCCAGGTGGCGCTCGGCCAGGCTGCTCAGGCCATGCGGCTTGTGCACTTCCAGCACATAGCTTTGCAGCATGGTGTCGTGGGCGTAGCCCTGAACCTCGATGCCGTGGTTGGCGAAGACATGGCGGTCGTACTTCACATGCTGGCCCAGCTTGGGACGGGTGGCGTCCTGCAGCCAGGGCGTCAGGCGGGCCAGCACCGCCTCGCGCGGCAACTGCTCGGGCGCGCCCGGGTAGTCGTGGGTCAGCGGCAGGTAGGCGGCCTCGCCCGGCTGCACCGAAAAGCTCAGACCGACGATCTCGGCCCGCATGGCGTCGAGCGAGGTGGTCTCGGTGTCGAGCGCCACCAGTTCTGCCGTCTCCAGCCGCGCCAGCCAGCGCTCGAAGGATGGCCAGTCCAGCAGCGTCTCGTACCGGCCCTCGGGCTGTGCACCACGGGGCGGGGGCGACGGCTCATCGAACAGACCGGGTTCATGGGCCTGGAATCCCGGCCGGTCCGCCGGGGCCTGCGCCGCGTCGGTGCCGAGAGCCCGGGCCAGGGTCCTGAATCCGTATTTTTCGTAAAAAAGGGCCAGGGCCCTTGTGTCTTCTGGACTGGTCGCTATGAAATCAAGAGCAGGAAGGTTGGGCACCCAGCCGTCGAGGTCGCAATCGGTCTTGATGCACAGCAACTGCCGCCCGGTGGGCAACCAGCCCAGGGCAGCCCGGAGGTTGTCCCCCGCCGCACCCTTGATTTCGTCCGCATGGGCCACCACGGCCTCCAGTGAGCCGTACTCGTTCAGCCACTTGGCCGCCGTCTTGGGGCCGACCTTGGGCACGCCGGGCACGTTGTCCACGGCGTCGCCGACCAGGGTCTGGAAATCCAGCATCAGACCGGGCGGTACGCCGAACTCGGCCTCCACGCCGGCCGGGTCGCGGCGCCGGCCGTTCATGGTGTCGACGATGGTGATGCGGGCGTTGACCAGTTGCGCCAGGTCCTTGTCGCCGCTGCTGATCACCACACCCAGCCCCTGACGGGAGGCGGTCACGGCAAGGGTGCCGATCACGTCATCGGCCTCCACGCCCGGCACATCGAGCACCTTCCACCCCAGCAGGCGCACCACCTCGTGAATGGCCGGGATCTGGGCCCGAAGGTCCTCGGGCATGGGGGCCCGGTGCGCCTTGTACTCGGGGTAGAGCGCATCACGGAAGGTGGGGCCATGGGCGTCGAACACGCAGGCTGCGTACCGAGCCGGCACCTCCTTGCGCAGCTTCTGCAGCATGTTGATCATGCCCCGGATGGCCCCGGTGGGGGGGCTGGTGGGGTCGCCCGGCACCGCCCGCAGGTCGGGCATGGCATGAAAGGCGCGGTAGAGGTAGCTGGAGCCGTCGACCAGCAGCAGGACGTCGGGTTCCGGATCGGCCGGTCCGGGGGCCAGCGGCGCGGGGGTGTCGAACATGGCACCATTGTGCCTGCGCCTGCTGCAAGCCGGCCACCCGGGCAGGGCATCACGGTCCGGCCTGCTGACCGGTCACCCGGGCGGGGCTGGACCTACAATGCCGCCATGCCGCCTTTTTCCCGGTTCCTGTCCGCCCCGCTCCTGCTGGCCGCCAGCGGGATTGCCCTGGCACAACCGGCGCCCAGCCCGGCGCGCACGGATGCGGCTTCGGTCCCGGGGCCGGCTCCGGTGGAGGCCCGCGCCGTACGCATCCGCATCGAGGACGCCGGCTCCCGCATCGACGAACTGCGCGTGGGCGGCGAGACCCGCAGCATCACGGTGCAGCCCAAGGGGGGCATGCCGGCCTACCAGGTGCAGCCCTCGAGCGGCGAGCGGCGCTGGAAGGTGCTGGCCTTCTGAACGCATGGCGGTCTACACCGAGGTGTCCGAGGCCGAAGCGGCCGCGCTGCTGCGTGGGCTGGGCCTGGGCGAGTTGCGCGAACTGCGCGGCTGCCCTGGCGGCATCGAGAACACCAACTACTTTGTCACGACCGAGTGCAACGGACAGACACTGCAGCGGGTGCTGACCCTGTTCGAACGCCTCAGTTTCGAACAGCTGCCCTTCTACCTGCAGCTGATGCGGCACCTGGCCGACCGCGGCATTCCGGTGCCGGCCCCGGCCGCCGATGCGCGCGGCAACCTGGTGCTGCGGCTCAAGGGCAAGCCGGCCGCCGTGGTGGACCGGCTGCGTGGCGCCAGCGAACTGCAGCCGCAGCCCGGACACTGTGCCGAAGTCGGTGCCATGCTGGCGCGCATGCACCTGGCGGGCCAGGATTTCGAGCTGGCCCAGCCCAACCTGCGCGGCCTGGCCTGGTGGCAGGAAACGGTGCCGGTGGTGCTGCCCCATGTGCAGCCCGCCCAGGCGGCCTTGCTGCGTGCCGAGCTGGCCTACCAGCTGCATGTGGCGGCCAGCCCGGATTACGCCGCGCTGCCGCGCGGGCCCATCCACGCCGACCTGTTCCGCGACAACGTGATGTTCGAACCTGGCGACGGGCCGCCGCGCCTCAGCGGGTTCTTCGATTTCTACTTTGCCGGGGTGGACAGCTGGCTGTTTGATCTGGCCGTCTGCCTCAACGACTGGTGCGTGGACCTGCCGACCGGGGCGCACCACGCAGCGCGGGCGACCGCCTTCATGGATGCCTACCAGGCGGTGCGGCCGCTGCAGGTCGCCGAGCGCCGCCTGCTGCCGGCCATGCTGCGCGCCGGCGCACTGCGGTTCTGGATCTCTCGCCTGTGGGACTGGCACCTGCCGCGCGAGGCCAGCCTGCTCAAGCCCCACGACCCCACCCACTTCGAGCGGGTGCTGCGCCAGCGGGTGGACCACCCCTTCGTCCTCGACCGTGACACGGTGACATCGTGAAGCTGCATATTTCGTCGGCAGGCGCCGGTCTGCGCTGGATCCGTCGCGGTGCACGCACCTTCTGGCGCCAGCCCCTGGGCCTCACGGGGGTCTTCGTGCTGTTCATGGCCGGGGTGTCGCTGCTGACCTGGCTGCCGGTGCTGGGGCTGCCGCTGGCGATGGTGGCGCTGCCCGGTCTGACCCTGGGGCTGATGGCGGCCACCCGCGAAGCCGACGAGGGACGCTTCCCCGGGCCGATGATCCTGCTGACCGCGTTTCGGCGAGGCCCCGCGCAGACCCGCTCCATGGCATTGCTGGGAGCCTGCTACGCCATCGGCTTCCTGACGGCGGTCGGGCTGTCCTGGCTGGCCGATGGCGGCGGCTTCGCCCGGGTCTACCTGGGCGGCACATTGCCCGACGCACAGGCGGCTTCGGCACCGGGTTTCCAGCTGGCGCTGCTGGTGTTCCTGCTCATCCACCTGCCGGTCTCGCTGATGTTCTGGCACGCGCCGGCCCTGGTGCACTGGCACGGCATGCCCGCCCTCAAGAGCGTGTTCTTCAGCATGGTGGCCTGCCTGCGCAATCTGCGGGCCCTGCTGCTGTTCGGCCTGGGCTGGATGCTGGTGATGCTGCTCGCGCTGATGGCCGTGGCCCTGCTGGCCGCCCTGCCCGGCCTGGGCTGGCTGGGCAACCTGTTCCTGCCGGTGATGCTGGTGCTGGCCGCCATGTTCTTCTGCTCGCTGTATTTCACCTACCGCGACACCTTCCGCTCCGAAACGTCCGGCGAAGCGCCCCCACCATGAGATCGAACCCGCCCGCGTCGCGCCCCGAATCCGAATGGCTGTGGTTCCAGCGCCGCCAGGTGCTGCAGGCGGCGGCTGGCTGGCTGGCGCTGGGCGGCGCAGCCGGTGCGTGGGCCCAAGAGCGCAGCAATGTGGTGGAGCGGGTGGGCGATGTGCTGCTCAACGGCCAGCCCCTTCGCGACGGGGATTCGGTGCGGGTCGGCGACGAGTTGCAGACCGGCCCGGGTTCCCGGCTGACCGTGGTGGTCGACGGGGTAGCCCTGCATCTGCGTGCGGGCAGCCGGCTGCGGATCGAAGCGCGCGAAAGCAGCCCCCTGCTGCTCGGGACCCTGCGGTTGATCACCGGCGCCATGGGCAGCGCCTGGAGTGCCGGGCCGGTGCGGCGGG
>VERU01000511.1 GCA_018882485.1 Rhodoferax sp.
GCCCAGGTGCTGCTGCAGGGCGCCCTGGCGGGCGGCGCCGCCGCGACGGGTCTGTCGGTCGGTGGTCCGGCTCCGGGGCGACGGGCCGATTTTCTGGTGCTCGATCCCTGGTCGCCGGCCCTGTTGGGCCTGCCCGAGGACCATGTGCTGGATGGTCTGATTTTTTCCGCCCCCCATGCGACGGTGCAGGAGGTCTGGGTGGGCGGGCGGCAACGGGTCGCCGACGGTCGCGTCTGCGGCCCCGATCGACAGGCCGACCTCACTGCATCGTTGGCCCGGGGCTTCCGTGAGGCCATGCAGGGCCTGTGGGGCTGAGCCGCAGTGCGGTCCGTGCCTTGAACCGGGCCGCAGGGCGCTGGCCCCGATCGAAAGAACGCCATGACCCGATCCGATTCCCCCATGTCCTCCCATCCTGCGGTGTCGTCTGGCCCGCCGGATGCGCCTGCAATCGCCGCGCCCGCGGGGTTTCGCCGCGTTCGGCTGGGAGGCGGTTTTCTGGAACAGGTCGGACCCCTGTACGCGCGCTGGACCGGCGAGCGGCTGCAGCTGGGGTTCCGGGTCGAGGAGCGGCACGCCAATCCGCTGGCGATCTGCCATGGCGGCATGATGGCCACGCTGGCCGACATGCTGGTGCCCTGTGCGGCGATGTACCAGCTGCCCAGTGAGCAGCGCTTCCTGCCCACCATTAGCCTGCAGATCGATTACCTGGGGCCTGCGCCCGTGGGCTCCTGGGTGCAGGGCGAAGCCGAGGTGCTGCGCGTGACCGGTCGGCTGCTGTTCGGGCAGGCCCTGGCCACGGCCGATGGCCAGCCTGCCTTGCGCGTCAGCGGCATCTTCAAGCTCGGTCCGGCCTATGACCGGGGTGACCCGAAGGACCCGCTGGGCGTCAAATGACGCGGTACGCTTGCCGCCATGGATGGGCCGGGCCGCGGTTGCGGCTCGCGTAACATCGCCCGCATGAAAGCCGCTACCTTCACTCCGGCCGCCGGGGGCTCGCTGCGCGAGGACGCCAGCGTCATTGCGCTGATCGGGCTGGCCCACGCCGCATCGCACTTCTCGCACCTGCTGCTGCCCCTGATGTTCCCCATGTTCATGCGCGATTTTTCGCTGAGCTTCGCCCAGGTGGGCCTGCTGATGAGCGTCTTTTTCGTGGTCTCGGGTCTCGGACAGGCCCTGGCCGGATTTCTGGTCGACCGGTTCGGTGCCCGGCCGCTGTTGCTGGTTTCCGTTGCTCTGTTCGTCCTGGCCTGTCTGCTGGCTTCGGTGGCACCGGGCTACGGCGCGCTGATGGGCGTGGCCGCTCTGGCGGGTCTGGGGAACGCGGCCTTTCATCCGGTCGACTTCACGATCCTCAACCAGCGGGTTTCAGCGACCCGGCTGGGCCACGCCTTCAGCGTGCACGGGCTGACCGGCAACCTGGGCTGGGCCGCTGCGCCGGTGTTTCTTGGCGCCATCAGCGCAGCGCTGGACTGGCGCAGCGCCTACCTGGCGGCGGCGGCGCTGTACGCCGTGGTGCTGGTGGTGCTGCTGTGGCACCGTGACCGCCTGCAAACACCGGTGGGGGTGCGCCCGGGTGGCGAAGGACAGCCCGATCCGCTGGCCTTTCTGCGGCTGCCGGTCGTCTGGTGGTGTTTTACCTACTTCCTGCTCTCGACCATGACGCTGGCGGTGGTGCAGAGTTTTTCCGTTCCCATCCTCAAGGCGATGCACGGCGTGGACTACGCGGCCGCCACGCTCACCCTGACCGCCTACATGCTGTGCGGGGCGGCGGGCATGCTGATGGGTGGTTTTCTCTCCGCCCGGCGGCCCCGCAGCGAGCAGACGGTGGCGCTGGCCATGACGGCGGCGGCCGTGCTGCTGATGCTGTGCAGCACCGGCTGGCTGGGAGCGACTGGAACGATGGTGGCACTGGCGGCGACCGGACTGGCCACAGGCATCGGAGGGCCGTCGCGCGACATGATGATCAAGCGGGCCACGCCGCGTGGGGCCACGGGCAGGGTGTACGGCATGGTGTATTCGGGCCTGGATGTCGGGTTTGCGCTGTCGCCGTTGTTGTTCGGTTTGTTGATGGACCGGGGGTACTTCGGCCCGACGCTGTTCGGGGCCGCCCTGGTGCTGCTGCTGGCTGTGGTGACCGCCCTGGGTGTCGGACGGCTCACCCCGGGCCCGCGGGAGGCGGCATGAGCGCCACGCCCGATCCGCGCGCCCCACTCGGGGGCCATCTGCTGGTGGAGTGCCTGGTGGCCCAGGGCGTGACCGAGGTGTTCGGGGTGCCGGGCGAAAGCTTTCTGGCGGCGCTCGATGGCTTCCATCGGCTGGGTGACCGCATCCGGTTCATCGTCAACCGCCAGGAGGGTGGGGCGGCCTTCATGGCCGAGGCCTACGGCAAGCTGACCGGCCGGCCTGGCGTCTGCTTTGTGACGCGGGGCCCCGGGGCGACCAATGCGTCGATCGGCGTGCACACGGCATTCCAGGAC
>VERU01000512.1 GCA_018882485.1 Rhodoferax sp.
CGACGCGCTGCTGCGGCTGGAAATGCGCAGCGAACTCAAGGGCTTGCTGCGCGGCATACGCACCACCACCCTGTACGTGACTCATGACCAGACCGAGGCCATGAGCCTGGCCGACCGCATTGCCATCATGCATGAAGGACAGATCGTCCAGTACGATGCACCAGCCACCGTGTATGTCCGGCCCGCGACGACGTTTGTCGGCGGCTTCATCGGCAATCCACCCATGAACTTCCTGCGCAACGCGGGCACGATCTCGTCCCTGGGCCTGCAGCCGCCCGTTCCGGGCGCCACGCTGGGCATTCGTCCGGAAGACCTGGAGCTGGTCAGCCAGGGCGGGCTGGCCCTGCGCGCCGAAGTGGTGGAGATGCTGGGCGCCTCGCAGCAGGTCAACACCCGGGTGCAGGATGAGCTGATCCGCATCAGCACCCATGCCGCCCCAGCCATCGTCCATGGGCAGTCGCTGCAGGTCCGTCCCAAGCCCGCAAGGGCGCATTGGTACGACGCCTCAGGCCGGCTCCTGCCCTGACTCCCCCTCTCCCTCCCCCGACATGTCCATGCAAGAACAGGCACGCGCCATCCTTCGCCACAATGACCGCGGCGGCTATACGGTGCCGACCGCAGGCCTCTATCCGTTCCAGTGGAACTGGGACGCCAGCGTGACCGCACTGGGCTGGATGACCTTTGACCCTGCGCGCGCCTGGGAAGAGCTGCGGTGGCTTTTCAAGGGCCAGTGGCGGGGCGGTCCGAACGATGGCTTCCTGGCGCAAATCCATTTCCATGTGCCCAGCGACACCTATTTCCCAGGTCCGGACGAGTGGGGAACCGATGGTGCGTCCGGCACGGAACAGATCGGCACCCGCACCAGCAGCATCAGCCAGCCCCCCCTTCACGCCAGCATCGTGCGATGGATGTGGGAACGAGGCACCGGGCCGGACCAGGACGCTGCGGTGGGCGGCCTGTGCGAATCGGCCGTGCGAGAACTCCTGCCCCGCCTGGTCGCCCATCACCTCTGGTGGTACCGCACCCGTGATCCGCAGCGCACCGGACTCGTGGTCAACATCCATCCATGGGAATCCGGCATGGACAACTCGCCGGCCTGGGATGCGCCACTGTCCCGGGTACCCCGGACGACCCGCCCCTACGAACGCCGCGATCTGGGGCATGTGGACGCGTCCATGCGGCCGTCCCGCGAGTTCTATGACCGGATGGTCTACCTGATGGATTTCAACCGTGCTCAGCGCTTTGAACCCGAAGCCCTGCTGCGCCTGTGTCCGTACCAGGTGCACGACATCGGGATCATCAGCATCCTGCAACGCGCCTCGCGGGACCTGGTGCACCTGTGCCAGACATTTGGCCTGGTCGCTGAGGCTGCGCAGATCGCTGCCCGGGTCGAGCTGACCCAGAGGGCCGTCCAGGCGCTGTGGTCGGATCGGTGGCAACAGTACGTGTCCCGTGATGCGGGGACCGGAGAGCTGCTGGAGGTACCCTGCTCGGCCGGCCTTCTGGCAGCCTATGCCGGCTTCGAGAACGATGCCGGCCCCACGGTGCGGGCCTGGCTCGCGGAGACACCGTTCGGACTGCCGTCCACCCGAAGCACCTGCAGCGGCTTCGAGCCACTGCGCTACTGGCGTGGCCCTGTCTGGCAGCACATCAACATGCTGATTGCCCGCGGCCTGGCAGACCAGGGGCATGGCGCGCTGGCGCAAGAAGTTCGTACCCGTTCCGAACAGCTGTTCGCCCGAGGCGGGTTCAGCGAGTATTACGATCCGCTGTCCGGCAAGGGTCTGGGAGGAAAGTCCTTCTCCTGGACGGCTGCCACGTACCTGCACTGGATCGCGTCGTGAACCCTTCCCTCCTCTCCGCCCAGGCCTCGGATCAGGCCAACCGGTTTGCCGGCATTGACGGCACGGCAGCCTGCGTCGATATTGGCGGCACCAAGGTGGCCGTGGCGGTCGCTGACGCCCGTGGACTGCATGGCCGGGTGACCGAACCCACCGTCAAGGAGGGGGCGGCCGATGCGCTGGGGCGCCAGATCCTGCGCCTGATCGGGCAGAGCTGTACACAGGCCGGTATCGCGCCCGAGTCGGTCCGCGCGGTGGGGGTAGCAGCCTGCGGCCCCTTCGTGCTGCGTCAGGGCTGCGTGGAACTGGCGGCACCCAACATCTGCGGCGGACTCGCCGGCAAGGCGCGTGGCCTGCCCAACGAATGGACCAGCGCGATCCTCGAGGCCCCGTTGCGTGAGCGTTTTGCCACGGTACGGGTGGAGAACGACGGCATTGCGGCGCTGGAGGCAGAGCGCCGATGGGGGGCACTGCGCGATGGCGACCGTCCGCTGGACCACTGCGCCTACGTGACCTGGAGCACGGGCATCGGCATGGGCCTGTGCGTGGATGGTCAAGTGCTGCGGGGCAAAAACGGCAATGCAGGCCATGCCGGGCACACCTTCGTGAGCGACGACCTGGAC
>VERU01000513.1 GCA_018882485.1 Rhodoferax sp.
CACCTGGGCCAGCCGCGCCCGGGCCCGGGCGGCGGCCGTCTGGAACGGCGCCGCATCCAGCCTGAACAGCAGCGCACCGGCTTCCACCGCCTGGTTTTCCTGCACCAGCACCTCGGTCACCGTGCCCGCGATGTCGGCACTGACCGCCAGCTTGTCGGCCTTGAGGTAGGCGTTGTCGGTCTCCACGCTGTGGCCGCCTTGCAGGTAGAACACGGCAGCGCCAGCGGCCGCCGCCAGTGGCAGCACCAGCAGCAGCAGGGGACGCAGCCAGCGTCTGCGACGCGGCGGGTGTCGGCCCCTCGGGACGGCGTGAGGCGGCGCGCCCGCCGCCGCAGCGGGTGCCGCGGCGCCGGCCGCTGTGGGCGTGACCGCCGGGCCCGGTGCCGGCGTCGATGTCGGCGCGGATGGGGAGTTCGGTGTGGCGCCGGGTGCGCCCGTCGAGGTGGCTGGGTTCATCGGGTGCGCGCTTCAGCGGCCGCTCAGGTTGTGGATCATGGCGCGCAGGGCGGCCAGGGTGGTCTCGGTCAGGGCAGGATCCAGACCGCGCAGGGCCAGATCGCGGATGGCCTGGGCCTCGCGGGCGATGGCCGACAACTCGGTCTGCGCCGCCGGCAGCAGGTGGATGCGGTAGGCGCGCCGGTCGGCCGGATCGGCCCGCCGCTCGACCAGCCCCGCCTGCTCCAGCGTATCGATGAGCCGCGCCAGGGTGATGGGCTGGACTTCCATGCGATCGGCCAGGTCGATCTGCCGCACCCCTTCATGGCGAGCCACCAGCAGCAGGGCCCGCGCCTGCGCCAGCGTCAGCGTGCCGCCTTGCAGGCGCTGCTCGAAGGCCCGGCGCATCAGCCGTGCCAGGTCGGTGACCAGAAAACCCAGGCCCTCCTGCAGGGGCGGATTCATGGGGTCCGGGATATCGTAAGCATGGCTTATTGTAGCCAGTGCGTGGTGTCGCCCTGCCCAGCTGCACGCCCAGGTCATGGAGTCGCTTGCCGGGGGCCGGGGGCACAATGCGTCGGGCGTGCCTGGCCACAGCGCGGATCGCTACGAAATACGTAGCAATAAGCCCATATGGCGTAAGGCCTGGGGGCCAATTTGGCTAAGATTATTGGTTCTGATCTGGAGGTGTGCGGTGTCCGATGGCCTGATGTTGCTGCCCGGTTTGATGTGTGATGCCTCCGTCTGGGCGCCCCAGGTGCAGGCCCTGGGTGGGCGCCTGAGCTGCGTGGTGCCGGCCTGGGGCGAGCGCGATTCGCTGCCCGCCATGGCCCGCCAGGTGCTGGCCGAGGCCCCGGCGCCGCGCTTCGCGTTGGCCGGGCACTCGATGGGTGGGCGCGTGGCGCTGGAGGTGCTGCGCCTGGCGCCGGAGCGCGTCAGCCACCTGGCGCTGCTGGATACCGGCACCCACCCGCTGGCGGGCGGCGAGGCCGGGCAGAAGGAAACCGCGGGCCGCATGGCCTTGCTGGACCTGGCCCGGTCGCAGGGCATGCGGGTGATGGGCCGCCAGTGGCTGGGTGGCATGGTGCACCCGAACCTGCGGGACACGCCCTTGTTCGAGTCGATGCTGGACATGATCGAGCGCAGCAGTCCGGCGCAGTTTGCCGCCCAGATCCGCGCCCTGCTGGCCCGCCCGGATGCGGCCCCCCTGCTCGACGGCATCCGCTGCCCCACGCTGGTGCTGACCGGTCGGCAGGACCTGTGGAGCCCGCCCGCGCAGCATGCCGCCATGGCGCAGGCCATCCCGGGTGCGGTCCTGTCCATCGTGGAAGACTGTGGCCACATGAGCACACTGGAGCAGGCCCCGGCGGTGAACGCGGCACTGGCCGCCTGGCTGGCACGGCCGGCGACCTGACAGAATGCCTCCATGACCGACTGCGACATCGCCATTTTCGGCGCGGGCATCGCCGGCGCCTCGCTGGCCTGGCGCCTGGCCGATCACGCCCGGGTGCTGCTGCTGGAGTGCGAAGCGCAGCCCGGCTATCACTCCACCGGCCGTTCGGCGGCGCTGTTCCTGGAAAGCTACGGCCCGCCCGCCGTGCGGGCCCTGACCCGCGCCAGCCGCGCCTTCTACCAGCAGCCGCCCGCCGGTTTTGCGGACAGCCCGCTGATCCAGCCGCGCGGCGCGCTGTACCTGGCAGGGCCGCAGCAGCAGGCCCTGCTGGACCGGCTGCGGCACGAGCTGGCGCCCACCTGCCCGGGACTGGTCACGCTGGATGCCGCGCAAATCCTGGCCCGTGTGCCCTGTTTGCGGCCCGAGCAGGTGCTGGCGGGCCTGTACCACGGCAGCGCCGAAGACATGGATGTGCACGCCATCCGCCAGGGTTTTCTGCGTGGTTTTCTGCAACGCGGCCGGGCGGCCGGGAGCGCGCTGCGTACCAACGCCCGAGTCGTCGGCGCCCGGCGCGAGGGCCCGCGCTGGCAGTTGCAGTTTGCCGACGGCCAGACCGTGCAGGCGGCCAC
>VERU01000047.1 GCA_018882485.1 Rhodoferax sp.
GCCCAGACCCGGCAGGCGCACCCCCTGCATGCGGATGGCGACGGCATCCAGGAAGCCGAACAGCAGACAGGCCCACAAGGCACCCACCGGGTGCCAACGCCCGAAGATCAGCGCCGCCAGGGCCATGAAGCCGCGTCCGGCCGTCATGTTCTGCGAAAACGAGGCATTGAGCGCCAGCACCAGGTAGCTGCCGGCTAGGCCGCACAACAGGCCATTGAGGGTGAGGGCCAGGTAGCGCAGCCGCTGCACCGACACGCCGGCCGCATCGACCATCTGCGGGTTCTCGCCCACGGCACGCAGCCGCAGGCCGAAACGGGTGCGGAACAGCAGCCACCACACGAGGGGCACCAGCGCAAAGGCCAGGTAAACCAGCGCGTCATGGCCCAGCAGGCCCGCAGCCAGGAAGGGCCCGACCGCCGGCCAACCCTGCACCGCAGCCGCCCACCCGGGCACCAGCGGGCCGATGCGCACCCCGGCGCCCACCGGCGGCGTCTGCCCCCCCTGGGCATACCAGGCCACACCCAGCACCACCGTCATGCCGGCGGCGATGATGTTGACGGCCACGCCCGACACCACCTGATCGCCCCCATGGCTGACACAGGCCAGCCCGTGCAGCCACGACAGCGACACCGCCAGGCCCAGCGCCAGGGCCAGCGCCAGCGCGGTCGACCCGTAGCTGGCGCCCGCTGCACCGGCCGCAAAGGCGGCAAACAGCATCTTGCCTTCCAGCCCGATGTCGATCACGCCCGCCCGCTCCGAAAACAGGCCGGCCAGGGCGCACAGCACCAGCGGTGTGGACATGCGCAAGGTGGAGGCCAGCATGCCGCCCCACAGGGCCTCATCCATCACGCGCTCCCCCGGCCGCCACGCCCATGCCGGGCAGACGGCGCAACACGGCCGCCACCGGCCGTGCAATGACCACCACCATCGCCCCCGAAAACAGCACGATGAAGCCCTGCAGCATCACCACCATGTCGCGGCTGAAGCCACGCACTTCGAACGCCACCTCGGCGCCACCCTGGAACAGGGCCCCGAACAGCAGACTGGCCAGCACGATGCCCAGCGGATGGTTGCGACCCATCAGCGCCACCGCGATGCCGGTAAAACCCGCCCCGCTGACGTACTCCAGCAGCAGCCGGCGGTTGACACCGGCGATCTCGTTCATGCCCACCAGACCGGCCAGGGCCCCGGAAATCGCCATGGCCAGCAGGATCTGGCGGCGGGCCCGGATGCCGGCGTACTCGGCGGCCTGAGGGCTCGATCCCACGGCCCGCAGCCGGTAGCCGGCCCGGGTGTGCCACAGAAACAGATAGACGGCCAGTGCCGCTGCCAGCGCGATCAGCAGGCTCAGGTTGAGCGGCGAGGCCGGCCAGTCGATGCCCAGGCCCGCCAGCACCTGCTGCACCCGGGGCAGGCGGGCCGACTCGGCAAAGCCCGCGCTCTCCACGGCCATGGCGCCGGCCGGACGCAGGTGGTTGACCAGCAGGTACACCAGCAGGCTGCTGGCGATGAAGTTGAACATGATGGTGGTGATCACCACATGGCTGCCGCGCCAGGCCTGCAGGTACGCCGGCACCAGCGCCCACATCATGCCGAACAGTGCGCCGGCCAGCAGCATGAGCGGCAGCATCAGCCAGCCTGGCAGGGTGGACCCCAGCCACAGCGCCACCAGACCGGTCCCCAGGCCACCCATGATGGCCTGGCCCTCGCCGCCGATGTTGAACAGGCCGCCATGGAACGCGACCGACACCGCCAGCCCCGTCAGGATGAAGGTGGTGGTGTAGTACAGGGTGTAGCTGATGCCGCGGGCCGACCCGAACGCGCCGTCCAGCAGCACGGCCAGCACCCGCAGCGGATCCTGCCCGACCAGCGCCACCACGCCGGCGGCGGCCAGCAGCGCCACCGCCAGGCACACCGCCGGCAGCAGCACCAGATCGGCCCAGCGTGGCAGCATCAGGCTGTGGCCTCCGGCGCGGCGGCCCCGGCAGGCGTACCGGAGGCGCCCGTCATCAGCAGGCCCAGCCGGGCTTCGGTGCAGTCGGCGATCGGCAGCTCCCCGGTGAAACCGCCCTGGTTCATCACCAGCACACGGTCCGACAGGGCCAGGATCTCGTCGAGCTCGCTGGAGACCACCAGCACGGCACAGCCGGCATCGCGCAGCGCCCGCAGGCGGGCGTAAATGAATTCGATGGCGCCGATGTCCACACCCCGTGTGGGCTGCCCCACCAGCAACACGCGCGGCGCCTGACCCAGCTCCCGGGCCAGCACCAGCTTCTGCTGGTTGCCCCCCGAAAACAGGCTGCTGCGCAGCTCGGCATCGACCGGGCGCACGTCGTACCGGGTCATCATCTCCCGGGTGGCCGCCTTCATCGCGGCATGGGCCAGCCAGCCATGACGGCCATAGGCCGGCAGACCGTCGTAGCCCAGCACGGCCGACTCCCAGGCCGGGAAATCCATCACCAGCGCCCGGGCCTGCCGGTCTTCCGGCACATGGGCCAGGCCGAGGTGGCGCGCAGTGCCGGGATCCAGCCAGCCAGCGGCATCGAAACGCCGGTCGCCCAGCCACAACTCGCCCTGGGCAGGAGCCAGCAGGCCACTGAGCACATCCAGCAGTTCACTCTGGCCATTGCCGGACACCCCGGCCACCCCGACGATCTCGCCGGCCCGCAGGGTCAGGCCGATATCCCGCAGCCGGGGCACACCCCCGGCGTCACGGACCGACACACCCGACACCCGCAGCAGGGGCAGCACCGGCGGGGCTTCGTGCGCCAGGCGGCCGGTCTGCACCTTGCGCCCGACCATGGCCACGGCCAGACCCTCCAGCGACGCCTCGGCGATGGGCAAATCCTGCACCACCCGACCGGCCCGCATCACCGTCACGGCATCGCACAGACGCAACACCTCCTTGAGCTTGTGGGTGATCAGCAGGATCGTGCTGCCCTGCTCCCGCAGGCGCCGCAGCACCGCGAACAGTTGCTCGGTTTCCTGCGGCGTCAGCACCGCCGTCGGCTCATCGAGGATCAGGATGCGGGCGCCCCGGTACAGCGCCTTCAGGATTTCCAGCCGCTGCCGGTCCCCCACCGTGAGGTTCTGCACCGGCTGGTCCAGCGGCACCTGCAGGCCGGTGTCCTGCATGAGCTGCTGCAACTGTTGCCGCACCCGCTTCTGGGCCTGCGGCAGGTGCCAGTGCGGTTCGGCACCCAGCAGCACGTTGTCGAGGGCGCTCAGGGTATCGACCAGCATGAAGTGCTGGGGCACCATGCCGATGCCCAGCGCAATGGCGTCGTCGGCGTTGCGGATCCGAGCCGGACGACCGCCGATGGCGATTTCCCCGGCGTCGGCCTCGTAGAAACCGTAGAGCACCGACATCAGCGTGCTCTTGCCGGCGCCGTTTTCTCCCACGATGCCGTGCACGGTGCCGGCACGCACCACCAGATCGACGTCGTCATTGGCCTGCACCGCGCCGAAGCGCTTGCAGATGCCGCGCATGCGCACGGCCGGCTCGGGCATCGCCCTGTCAGCCGTGGGCTCCTGTGCGATGCCGAGCGCCGCGCTCACCCGGGGTCCGCTGCGTTCGACCCGGCCGTGGCGATCAGTACTTGCAGGCGTTGCCGGCCATGTAGTCCACGACCTTGATCTTGCCGCTCAGGATGTCGGCCTTGGCCGCTTCCACCTTCTTCTTCATGTCGGCGGTGACCAGCTTCTCGTTGTTCTTGTCCATGGCGTAGCCCACGCCGTCTTCCTTCAGGCCGAAGACCGACAGCCCGGGCTTGTGCGATTTGGCCACGTTGTACACCGCCACATCGACGCGCTTGAGCATGGACGTCAGCATGGTGCCGGGCTGGATGTGGTTCTGGTTGCTGTCCACGCCGATGGCCAGCTTGCCGCTGTCCTTGGCGGCCTGGTAGACGCCGATGCCGGTTCCGCCGGCTGCAGCGAACACCACGTCCGCCCCCTTGGCGAACTGCGCCTTGGCCAGCTCACCGCCGCGCGCCGGGTCGTTCCAGGCCGCACCGGTGGTGCCCGTCATGTTGGCAAACACCTCGGCCTTGGGGTTGGCCCACTTGGCCCCCTGCTCATAGCCGCACTGGAAGCGGCGGATCAGCGGAATGTCCATACCGCCCACAAAGCCGACCTTGCCGGTCTTGCTGGCCATGGCCGCCATGGCGCCCACCAGGAAGCTGCCCTCGTGTTCCTTGAAGACCAGCGACTGCACATTGGGGCCCTTCACCTCGTCGTCGATGATGGCAAAGCTCAGCTTGGGGAACTCCTTGGCCACCTTGTCCACGCTGGAGGCCATGCTGAACGACATGGCGATGATGGGGCTGGCCCCCTTCTCGGCCATGCGGCGCAGCGCCTGCTCCCGCTGCGATTCGTTGGCAATCTCGAATTCCAGGTACTGCTTGCCGGTTTCCTTCTTCCAGCGTTCCATGCCGTTGTAGGCGGCCTCGTTGAACGACTTGTCGAACTTGCCACCCATGTCGTACACGATGGCGGGTTCGGCCAGGGCGGACAGGCTGGCGGACAGGGCGGCGGCCAGAAGACCCAGGCGGGCCGTGTTCAGGGTGGTCATGGGTGCTCTCTCTGAGTTTGGATGAAAGGCCGGACGCCATCGGGCGACCGGGGTACAAGCCGGCGGCAAGCATAACAAATCCGCCCCCCGACGCCGCGCCGTCGTCCCTACAATGGCCGCAGTTTCGGAGCGGGGCTGGCCGACTGGAGCCGCCCCGGCCATCAGCGCAGAAAGGCACAGGCATGATTTTTGTGGCCGGCTCGGCAAACCTGGACTTCGTGGTCCGCGCCGACCATATCCCGGCCCCGGGTGAAACGGTGCTCGGGCGCGACTTCCAGACCTTTCCGGGTGGCAAGGGGGCCAACCAGGCCGTGGCCTGCGCCCGCGCCGGCGCTGCGCCCACCCACATGCTGGTGGGTCTGGGCCGCGATGCCTTTGCCGTCACCCTGGAAGCGTCGCTGACCGACGCCGGCGTCACCCTGCATGCGGTGCGTCCGCCGGACTGCCCCACCGGTACCGCCTTCATCTGCGTCTCGGACGGTGGCGAAAACGCCATCACCGTGGCCCCGGGCGCCAACAGCCGCCTGCAGCCCGGCGACCTGCCGCCGCTGGCGGGCTTCAGCCACCTGCTGATGCAGCTCGAAACCCCCCTGCCCACCGTGGCGGCCTACGCCCGCGCCGCCCGCGCCCAGGGCCTCACCGTGGTGCTGAACGCGGCGCCGGCGCAGGCGCTGCCGGCCGGACTGCTGGCCGATGTCGACATCCTGATCGTCAACGAGGGCGAGCTGGCCGCGCTGGCCGGCCCCGACGGCGACCTGGATGCGCAACTGGCGCGCATCGCCGTGCCCACCGTGGTGGTGACCCTGGGCGGCCGCGGCTGCCTGGCCCGCAGCGGCGGGCAGCGGCTGAGCCAGCCGGCCCATGCCGTGACCACGGTGGATACCACGGGCGCCGGCGACACGTTCTGCGGGGTGCTGGTGGCGGCGCTGAGCCTGGGCCTGGCGCTGCCCGAGGCCCTGCGCCAGGCCAGCGCCGCCGCGGCACTGGCCTGCACCCGGCTGGGCGCGCAAAGCTCCATCCCCACCGCGGCCGAAGTCGCCCGGTTTCTGGCGCAACAACCCGCCTGAGCCCCTCGCACCATGCCTTCACACCCCGCCATGAACCCCCGCAGCCGGCACCGCGTGATCTTCGATACCGACCCCGGGGTGGACGACGCCATGGCCTTGTACTTTGCACTGGCCCATCCGGACATCGAACTGGTCGGCATCACCACCACCTTCGGCAACGTTCGGGTGGAGCAGGCGGTGCAGAACGCGCTGTACCTGTGCCAGATCGCCGGCCGGACGGTTCCCGTGGCGCGCGGCCTGGCCAGCCCCTGGGTCAAGCCCGGCGAGGCGCCGCCCGAACACATCCACGGCGCCGACGGCCTGGGCAACCTGCCCTCGCGCCAGGCGCTTCGAGCGCAGGCCGACCCGCGCAGCGCGGCCCAGTTCATCGTGGACGCGGCCCGCGAGCGGCCGGGCGAGATCAGCCTGGTGGCCGTGGGGCCCCTGGGCAACCTGGCCGCCGCGCTCAAGCTGGAACCTGCACTGCCCGGCCTGCTGCGCGGCGTGGTCCTGATGGGGGGCACGGTGCTGGAGCCGGGCAACGTCTCGCCGGTGGCCGAGGCCAACATCTGGAACGACCCGCACGCCGCCGACATCGTGTTCACCGCCGGCTGGCCGCTGACCATGGTGGGGCTGGATGTGACCCACCGGCTGATCCTGCCGGTGACGCTGTTCCGCGAGATCGCGCGGCATCACCAGCATCTGGCCACCGACACGCTGCTGCATGCCGTCGACTTCTACGCGCACTTCTACAGCCAGCGCTTCGCCCATGTGGGCCAGGTGCACGGCTGCTTCGGCCACGATGTGCTGGCCTTCATCCGGCTGGTGGCGCCCGGTCTGTTTGGCACCGTCAACGGCCCGGTGCGGGTGGCCACCGAGGGGCCCGCGGCCGGCCAGACCATCCTCAAGCGGCTGCCCGAGCTGCACTACCCCCACCCGGGCTGGGAACCCCATGTGCCCTGCACCGAAGCCTGCATGAGCGTGGACGCCACCGCCGCCGCCGACCTGTTCCGCCAGACCCTGCTGGGCGACTGGCTGACCCGCTGAGCCCCGCCATGCACCTGCCTGTCATCGACTTCACCGCCCCCGACGCGCCGCAGGCCTTCTGCCGCAGCCTGCATGAAACGGGCTTTGGCGTGCTGGTGCACCACCCGCTGCCCCAGGTCCTGGTGGAAGGCATCTACGCCGAATGGCAGGCCTTTTTCCGCACCGAGGCCAAGCACCGCTACGCCTTCGATCCCGAACGGCACGACGGCTATTTCTCCACCGCCGTGTCCGAGACCGCCAAGAACCACACCCAGCGCGACCTGAAAGAGTTCTTCCACGTCTACCCCTGGGGCCGCTACCCGGCCGAGGTGTCGGACGCCGCGCTGCGCTACCACCGCCTGGGCAGCGAGCTGGCCCAGACCCTGCTGGGCTGGGTGGAGACCCATTCGCCGCCCGAGGTGAAGGCGCGCTATTCCATGCCGCTGCCGCGCATGCTCGAAGGCAGCGACCACACCCTGCTGCGGGTGCTGCACTACCCGCCCCTGACGGGCCTGGAGCCCCCGGGTGCGCTGCGTGCCGCAGCCCATGGCGACATCAACCTGCTCACCCTGCTGCCCGCCGCCACCGAGCCAGGGTTGCAGGTGCTGGGGCAGGATGGCGGCTGGCACGACGTGCCCTGCCATTTCGATTACCTGATCGTCAACATCGGCGACATGCTGGCCGAGGCCTCGGGCCATCACTACCCCTCGACGGTGCACCGGGTGCTCAACCCGACCGGGCCGGACCGGCGGCGCTCGCGGATCTCATTGCCGCTGTTCCTGCACCCGCGCCGCGATGTCGTGTTGTCCGAGCGCTACACCGTGGGCAGCTACTTCGACGAGCGCATCCGCGAGCTGCGCAGCACACCCGCCTGAGTGCACCGCCCAGCACGGCGGTTCTTATGCCTCACCGGCATAAGAACATCCCGAAAAAATCGTTGGGAAAGCCTGGTCGGGCTTCTACAGTGCCGGCCATGTACCAGTACACCGACTTCGACCGCCAGTTCGTGCGCGCCCGTGCCGCACAGTACCGCGACCAGCTGCAACGCAACCTGGCCGGCACCCTCAGCGACGACGATTTCCGCCCCCTGCGGCTGCAGAACGGCTGGTACGTGCAGCGCTACGCCCCCATGCTGCGGGTCGCCATCCCCTACGGCGAAGTGTCGGCAGCGCAGTTGCGCGTGCTGGCCCGCATCGCCCGCGAGTACGACCAGCCCAGCTCGGAGGTGTTCCGCCACGCTCAGCAAAGCCAGTCCAAGCTCGGGCCCCAGCGGCTGGAGACGGGCTACGCCCACTTCACCACCCGGCAGAACGCCCAGTACAACTGGATTCCGCTGGACAAGAGTGCCGACGTGATGGACCTGCTGGCCAGCGTGGACATGCACGGCATCCAGACCAGCGGCAACTGCATCCGCAACATCACCAGCGACGAGCGCGCCGGCATCGCCACCGACGAAATCGCCGACCCCCGGCCCTTTTGCGAAATCCTGCGGCAGTGGAGCACCCTGCACCCGGAATTCGCCTACCTGCCGCGCAAGTTCAAGATCGCCGTCTCGGGCGCCGCCGAGGACCGCGCCGCCACCGCCTGGCACGATGTGGGCCTGCACCTGGTGCGCAACGCCGAAGGCGCACTGGGATTCCGGGTGCTGGTGGGCGGCGGCATGGGCCGCACGCCGGTCATCGCCAGCACGCTGCGCGAATTCCTGCCCTGGGACCAGATCCTCAACTACCTCGAAGCGGTGGTGCGGGTCTACAACCGCTGGGGCCGGCGCGACAACCTCTACAAGGCCCGCATCAAGATCCTGGTGAAGGCCGAAGGACCGCGCTTCCGCGACGAGGTGGAAGCCGAATACCGGCAGATCCTCGAGCAGGACGGCGCGCCGCACACCATCACCCAGGCCGAACTCGACCGGGTCAGCGCCAGCTTCGTGGTGCCGCGCCGCCAGCCGCTGCAGCCGGCCGGGGAGCAGCAGATCCAGACCCTGCTGCGCGCCGCCGACGAAGCCGATCCCCAGTACCAGCGCTGGATCCGGCAGAACGTGGCCGCGCACCGGCAGCCCGAACTGCGGGCCGTGACCCTCTCGCTCAAGCGCCTGGGCCAGGCCCCGGGGGACGCCACCGCCGGCCAGCTGGACCACGCTGCCGAACTGGCAGAGCGCTTTTCCGCCGGCGAGGCCCGCGTCACCCACGACCAGAACCTGCTGCTGCCCTGGGTGCACCAGGACGAACTGCCCGAACTCTGGCGCGCCGCCCGGGACTTCGGCTTCGCCCAACCCAACATCCGCCTGCTGACCGACATGATCGCCTGCCCCGGCGGCGACTTCTGCGCCCTGGCCAACGCCCGCTCGCTGCCGATTGCCGCCGCCATTACCGAGCGCTTCCAGGACCTGGACGAACTCGACGACCTGGGCGACATCGACCTGCACATCAGCGGCTGCATCAACTCCTGCGGCCACCACCACAGTGGCCACATCGGCATCCTGGGCGTGGACAAGGACGGCCGCGAGTGGTATCAGGTCTCGCTGGGCGGCTCCGACGGCTCCAGCCTCAGCGGCCCGGCGACTCCGGGGCGCATCGTCGGGCCATCCTTCGGTGCCGAAGAGGTGCCCGACGTCATCGAGGCCGTGCTGGGCACCTACCGCGAGCTGCGCCAGGGCCGCGAAACCTTCATCGCCACCCTGCACCGGGTGGGCCTGGAGCCCTTCAAGCAATCGGCCAACGGCGCGCGCCACAGCCGCTCGGAGGAAATGGCCTGATCCACGCCACGCGGCTCTGCCTGAATCACTATGCAAATAATAGCTAACTATCCAGCATCCACGGGGCCTGAGGCCCCAAATGTCTTGCAGATTCCGAACGATGCCGACCCCCGTCTGGTCGACCTCGGCGGCGTGACGCGCATCGACCTGCACTTTCCCAAGTTCACCGACGGCCGGGCCTACAGCCAGGCCTTCCTGTTGCGGCGCCGGCTCGGCTTCACGGGCGAGATCCGCGCCACCGGCGATGTGCTGGTGGACCAGTTGGTGCAGATGCAGCGCAGCGGCTTCGACAGCGCCGTGCTGCGCGCCGACCAGAACCTGGCGTTGGCCCAGGCCCAGTTCGGCCGCTTCGCCGCCTTCTACCAGGGCGATGCCCGCACCCTGGCCCCACGGTTCGCCCGGGCGGCCTGACACCTCCTGCACCCGTACCGCGGCCCCGACTGGGGCCCTCGTCGCATGGCAGGGCCGGGATGGCCCTGCAGTGCCAGGCGCCCCCTGCAAGCGCTCTAAAATGCAGGGTTTACACCCACTCGCATCCATCGACCATGACCCACATCGTCACCGAAGCCTGTATCAAGTGCAAATACACCGATTGCGTCGATGTCTGCCCGGTGGACTGCTTCCGTGAAGGCCCCAACTTCCTCACCATCGATCCGGACGAGTGCATCGACTGCGCGGTCTGCATCCCGGAGTGCCCGGTGAACGCCATCTACGCCGAAGAAGACGTGCCGTCGGACCAGCAGCACATGGTGGCCCTCAACGCCGAGCTGGCCCGCCTGCCCGGCTGGAAGAGCATCACCAAGCACAAGGCGCCGCTGCCCGACGCCGACGAGTGGAAAGACAAGACCAACAAACTGAACCTGCTCGTCAGGTAAACCTGCCCCCCATGGATGCGCAAATCACCCCGGCCGTGATCGACACGGCCCAGACCCACGACGCCCCCATCGAAACCGATGCCGTCATCGTGGGCGCCGGCCCGGTGGGCCTGTTCCAGGTGTTCGAGCTCGGCCTGCTGGAAATCAAGGCCCACGTCATCGACTCGCTGGCCTACCCCGGCGGCCAGTGCGTCGAGCTGTACCCCGACAAGCCCATCTACGACATTCCGGCCGTGCCGGTGTGCACCGGCCAGGAGCTGACCGACAACCTGCTCAAGCAGATCGACCCGTTCGGTGCCACCTTCCATTACGGGCAGGAAGTCACCACCGTGGAGCGGCAGCCCGACGGCCGCTTCTTCGTGGAGACCTCCAAAGGCACCCGCTTCCTGACCAAGACGATCTTCATCGCCGCCGGCGTCGGCGCCTTCCAGCCCCGCACGCTCAAGGTCGACGGGCTCGACGCCTTCGAGGGCAGCCAGCTGTTCTACCGTGTCAAGAAC
>VERU01000514.1 GCA_018882485.1 Rhodoferax sp.
GCCTGGGTGGGGCGCGGGACTGGCTGCGCAGGGAGTCGGACCTGCATGCCGTGCTGGGGCGCGAATTCATCACCGTCTACTCCGAAATCAAGGAACTGGAGTTCGACGAGTTCATGAAAGTGATCTCGCCCTGGGAGCGCGAACACCTGTTGCTGCACGTGTAAGCCGCGCCTTCGCCTCCGTATTCTGTCGACACCCTGGAGCCGCCATGTCCGAATTGACCGAAACCGAACGCATACAGGCGCTGGACAGCGCGCACTTTCTGCACCCGTTCACCGACTTCAAGAACCTGGCTGGCCGCGGCGCCCGTGTCATGGTGCGGGGGGAGGGCATCCACGTCTGGGATTCGGAGGGCCGGCAGGTGCTCGATGCCATGAGCGGCTTGTGGTGCGTGAACGTCGGCTATGGACGGCGCGAACTGGCCGACGCCGCACATCGCCAGATGATGGCCTTGCCCTACTACAACGCCTTCTTCCAGACGACCAACGTGCCGGCTGTGGAGCTGGCGGCCCGGCTGGCCGCGCTGGCACCCCGCGTGGGAGACCGCAGCTTCCAGCACGTTTTCTATTCGTCCAGCGGCAGCGAGAGCAACGACTCCAATGTCCGCATCGTGCGTCGCTACTGGGACCTGATGGGCCAGCCGCAGCGCAAGGTCATCATCGGGCGCCTCAACGGTTACCACGGCAGCACCATGGCCGGTGCCTCATTGGGCGGCATGAGCGACATGCACGCCCAGGGTGACCTGCCCATCCCCGATATCGTTCACATCGGTCAGCCCTACCACTTCGAGAACGCCCTGCCTGGCGAGAGCCCCGAGGCGTTTGGCCTGCGGGCCGCCGGCTGGCTGGAGGAAAAGATCCTCGAACTGGGCCCGCACCGGGTGGCCGCCTTCATTGCCGAGCCGGTGCAGGGGGCTGGCGGGGTGATCATTCCGCCGTCCACCTACTGGCCCGAGATCCAGCGCATCGTGGACCGGTACGGCATCCTGCTGATCAGCGACGAGGTGATCTGCGCTTTCGGCCGGCTGGGCACCTGGTTCGGTTACGAGAAGTTTGGCTACCGCCCCGACCTGGTGACGTTTGCCAAGGCAGTCACCAGCGGCTACATCCCGCTGGGCGGCGTGCTGGTGGGAAACCGGGTGGCGGAAGTGCTGATCGAGAAGGGCGGCGAGTTTGCCCACGGCTACACCTACAGCGGGCATCCGGTGGCGTGCGCGGTGGGCTGGCCAACCTGGAGATCATGGAACGGGAGCGGCTGGTGGAGCGGGTCCGGGACGATGCAGGCCCCTATCTGGCGCAGGCTTACCAGAGGGTGGCCGAGCATCCCCTGGTGGGCCTGGCAGAGACCTGCGGTCTGGTGGCCGGACTGGTTCTGGTCAAGGACAAGGCCAGGGGCCTGGTCTTCGACCGGGGCTTGGGTGTCGGCATGATGTGCCGGGCCCACTGTTTTGCCAATGGCCTCATCATGCGGGCGGTCGGGGATCGCATGATCATCGCGCCGCCTCTGGTGATCAGCCGTGAGCAGATCGATGATCTGGTCCGGCTGATCCTGCGTTGCCTGGACCTGACGCACGACGAGTTGCGGCAACGCGGATTGCTGGCATAGGGATTGCATAATCCGACCTGTCGCCCTCAGGCGGCGAGGTTTGTTTCTTTGGTTTTGTTGGATCCACCTTCAGGAGAATCAATTGGCAACTGCAACCGGACAATTGTCGAGGGCCCCGTTCTGGACCCGGCTGGCGCTGGCGGGCGTGATGTCTTTGGCGGCCACGGTCGCCCTGTCCCAGGAAGCCAAGGAACTCAATATCTACAACTGGTCGGATTACATCGCGCCCGACACGATCGCCAATTTCGAGAAGGAAACCGGCATCAAGGTCCGGTACGACACCTTCGACAACAACGAGATCCTGCACGCCAAGCTGGTGGCCGGCAAGACCGGCTACGACATCGTGGTGCCGTCCTCCAACTGGGCGAGGCTGCAGATGGATGGCGGTTTGCTGCGCAAACTCGACAAGGCCCAACTGCCCAACCTGAAGAACCTGGATGCCGATATCCAGGCGCAGATTGCCAACCTCGATCCTGGCAACCAGTATCTGGTGAACTGGCTGTGGGGCTACACCACCGTGGGCATCAACACGGCCAAGGTCAAGGCGGCTCTGGGCAACGAGCCCCTGCCGGCCAATGCCTGGGAGCTGGTCTTCAATCCCAAGTATGTCTCGCGTCTGAAGTCCTGCGGTGTTTCGGTGCTGGACAGTGCCTCCGAAGTGCTGCCGGCGGCCTTGCACTACCTGGGCAAGGATCCTTTCAGCCGCAATGCGTCGGACTACCAGGAGGCATCGGCGCTGCTCAAATCCATACGCTCGTCCATCACGCTGTTCAGTTCTTCCGGCTATATCAATGACATGGCGGGTGGATCCATCTGCCTGGCCCTGGGCTGGAGCGGCGACATCAAC
>VERU01000048.1 GCA_018882485.1 Rhodoferax sp.
GTGTCGATCGCACGACCCCCTGCGTATGCCATGCCACCCGCTGGTGTGTGGCAACTCATGCAGTTTCCAGCTCGCGCCAGGTAGGCGCCTCTCACCCCGGCGTCGCTGGACAACGCTGCGCAGCGAGGCGCCTACCTGGCGCGAGCTGGAAACTGCATGAGTTGCCACACACCAGCGGGTGGCATGGCATACGCAGGGGGTCGTGCGATCGACACACCCTTCGGCACCTTGTGGTCAGGCAATCTAACGCCCGATCGTGAAACCGGCCTGGGGAAATGGACTCCGGACGATTTCTGGCGCGCCATGCATCAGGGGCGTTCACGCGATGGGCGCGCGCTGTACCCAGCGTTTCCCTACCCGTACTTCACACGGATCAGCCGCCAAGACAGCGACGATCTCTTTGCTTATCTCCAAACCCTGCCCCCCGTCTCGAAGGCGCAACGGCCCCATGAACTCCGCTGGCCCTATGGCAGTCCCGTCGCGCTGAACCTCTGGCGCTGGCTCTACTTCCGGGAAGGCCCAGCAGCAACCGAGCCGAATCGAGATCCGCGATGGCTGCGGGGCGCCTATCTGGTTCAGGGTCTGTCACATTGCGGCGCCTGCCACACACCGCGCAATCGCTGGGGCGCGAGCCAGGACGCGCTGGACCTCGGTGGTGCGATGATGCCGGATCAGAAGTGGTTTGCCCCGTCGCTGCGCTCGGGAGCCCAGGGTGGCCTGGGCGACTGGTCAGCCCAGGATATCGTGGCTCTGCTAAGGACCGGCGTTTCGGCCCGTGGAGGGTCCTCTGGCCCCATGGCCCGGGTTGTTCTGCACGGCACGCAACATCTGGACCCCGTCGATCTCGAAGCCATGGCGGTGTACCTGCAATCACTCGGACCGGGCAAGGACACCACAACAGCGCCGGTCGCTGACGCGGGCCCGTTGCATGGCAAAGGCCTGACAGCCCCAACCGGCAAAGGGCGACGCGATGGCGTCGTGCTGTACGACCGGCATTGCGCGGCCTGTCACGGAGAAGCCGGCGAGGGGCGCCCGGGTGTCTATCCGCCCCTGGCTGGCAATCGGACCGTCCAGCAGAACCCCATCAACAACCTGATCCAGATCGTCCTGAACGGCGGATACGGTCCGGCCACCACCGGCAACCCGCGTCCGCATGGCATGCCACCCTTTGTGCTGCAACTCGATGACGCCGATCTGGCCGCTTTGCTGAGCCACATTCGCAGCGCATGGGGCCATCGGGCCGCACCGGTCACGGAACTGCAGGTGCAGCAGGCACGCAAGACGCCATAATCTCGGCTCAGCAGCCCCCAACCTCCAGGAGATGTCATGCCCATGAAGTCCGTGCGCCTCGCCCCCCTACTCGTACTGACCGGTCTTCTGAGCGCATGTGCCTCGGGCCCTTTAGGCGGCCCGCAGCGCGACCAGACCTACCGATTGACGGTGCTGCACACCAACGACCACCACGGTCGCTTCTGGAAGAACGGCGACGGTGAATACGGCATGGCGGCCCGCAAAACCGTGATCGATTCGATACGCCGGGAAGTGGCTGCCTCGGGTGGTCAAACCCTTTTGCTGGATGGCGGCGATGTCAACACCGGTGTGCCGGAAAGCGACCTCCAGGACGCCGTACCCGATTTCAAGGGCATGAATCTGCTGGGCTACCAGGCGATGGCGGTGGGAAACCACGAATTCGACAAGCCGCTTGCAATCCTCAAGATGCAGCGCGATCTGGCCCAGTTCCCCATGCTGTCAGCCAACATCTATGAAAACGGGTCTCGCATGTTCGAGCCCTACCGGATTTTCAAAGTCGGCGGCCTCCGTGTCGGTGTGATGGGGCTGACCACGGAGGACACCTACAAGATGGTGCTCCCGGATCATGTGAAGAACATCGAATTCCGCAGCGCCCAGGCTGAAGCCGCCAAAGTGGTGCCCGAGTTGCGTGCACGGGCGGACGTCGTGATCGCTGCGACCCACATGGGCCACTATCCCGACGGTCAGCATGGAACCCAATCCCCGGGCGATGTCGAACTGGCGCGTGCCGTCAAGGGCATCGACCTCATCGTGGGCGGCCACACCCAGAATCCGGCCTGCATGAAGGCCGAGAACGTGCTCGATGAAGCCTATGTACCGGGTGCCGAATGCCGTCCCGATCGACAGAACGGCGCCTGGATCGTGCAGGCCCATGAATGGGGCAAGTACGTTGGCCGAGCTGATTTCGAATACCGCAATGGCGAATTCAAGTTGGTGCAGTACGCCTTGATCCCAGTTAACCTGAAGCGGCCGTTAAAAGGCGCAGACGGCAAAACCAGCCTGGTGACGTACACCCCGGAAATCGCAGAAGACAAGGAGATGCTGGCCCTGTTGACACCCTACCAGGAATTCGGTCAGCAAAAGCTCAACGTCGATATCGGGAGCACCGACGGCAAGCTGGAGGGGGATCGGGCCGTGGTGCGCAGCCGTCCAGCCGCGCTGGCGGTGTTGATCGGACGGGCGGCCATGGAGAAAACCCGGGCCGACTTTGCTGTGGTCAACGCGGGTGGTGTGCGGGATTCCATCGCGGCGGGACGTATCACCTACAAGGACGTGCTGAAGGTACAGCCCTTCGGAAACACCCTCAGCACCGTCGATCTGACGGGCAGCGAGGTACAAAATTACCTCAACGCGTCGGCCCGGATGAGCACAGGCTCCGGGGCATTTGCCCAATTTGCGGGCGTGAGCATGGTCATTTCCGGCGGTGTGGCGTCCGAGGTCCGCATCAATGGCGCTCCGCTCAACCCATCTGCCAAGTACCGCATGGTGATCAACAACTTCCAGGCCGCAGGTGGCGACGGCTACCCCAAGCTGACGGGCCATCCCAGCCACGTCAACACCGGCTTCGTCGATGCCGATGTGCTGCGTGGCTTCATCGCGGCGCACAGTCCCCTGAAGGCGGCTGACTACCAGCCCGGAGATGCGGTCGTCCGCAGGTAGGGGTCGATCCCCCCCAAGGCCGGTCGCGGCCACCCTGCCTGGGCGACGACAACGTCGACGGCAGGTCAATTCGCCTGCGCTGCCGCGATCGGCGCCGCAACTGGTGCGGGACCTGCGTCGTTACCAATCCGAACTGGAAATCCAGAACCAGGCGCTGCGGTACAGCCAGGCCGTTGCCGAAGGTGCCTCCGAACGCTTCCTGACCCTGTTTTCGAACGTCCCGCTGGCGCTGATGGTGGTGGACGAAGACAGCCTGGTTCTTGAAAGCAACGCCATGGCCCTGAAGCGGTTTCGACCGCTGGAGCACGATCCACCCCTCAATTTTTTACTGCCCTTTGTCAGTGGACAGCATGTGCAGAGGGTACGCATCGCATTCGACCGGGCGCGAAGCGAATCCGGCGTGGAGGCCAGCGAGGTGGTGTTCTCGTGCGGCTCGGGCGGCCAGTTCACGGGCGATTTGCACATTGCCCGCATCGAAAACCGGCAGGATGAGTTGGCCCATTTCATCTGTGCCATCATCGACCAGAGTCCACTGCTGGCCGAACGCCGTGCACTGCGCGATAGCGCGGCCGAACTCCAGACCAGCAACCTCGAGCTGCAACTCAGCAAGAACCGCTTGGCGGCCGTGATCGATTCGGCACTGGATGCGATCGTCTGTGTCGATGCCGACCACCGCATCACCATCTTCAATCCAGCAGCGGCCGCGCTGTTTCAATGTCCGTCCTCCCAAGCCATAGGCAGCCCACTGGCTCGATTCATACCCGATGCCGCCGTCGGACTGTCCTACACGAACCTGACCACCCATGCGCAACTCGGTGAAATCACCGGTCTGACCGCCAGTGGCGGTGAAATCGCCATCGAAGTCAACCTGTCGTTCGAAAACAGCGCAGAAGGCGGCATCACCACCGTTTTCGTTCGGGATCTCAGCGCGCGCAAAAAAATCGAGGCCCACCGCAATGCGCTGGAATCCCAACTGAGGGAATCCCACAAGATGCAGGCCGTGGGCACCATGGCCGGCGGTATCGCGCATGATTTCAACAATATCATCAGCGCCATCCTCGGCAATGCCGCACTGGCCCAACAGGATGTCGCGCCCGGCTCTCCCGCCCAGGTCAGCCTGACTGAAATCGACAAGGCGGGCCGCCGCGCGCGTGATCTGGTTCGCCAGATCCTGGCCTTCAGCCGGAACGAAGCGCCCGAACGCGTCCCCCTGGACCTCGCAGAAGTGGTTCAGGAAACGGTGCGGCTGCTGCGCGTGACACTTCCTCCGCTGATCGAATTGACGGTGGAACTGCAACCCGATACCCCGAAAGTGATGGCTGACGCCACCCAGGTGGAGCAGGCGCTGCTGAACCTCTGCACCAATGCCATCCAGGCCATAGGTCCTCAACGGGGCTCCGTCCGGGTCCAGTTGGGCCTACATCGGTCGGTCCAGTTGGCCGGCCTGCAGGCCCCGGCCTCGCTGCTCGAACACGCCCGGTTGGTGCGCCTGGCTGTGAGTGACACCGGCAGCGGAATGGCAGCTGAAACCCTGGAGCGGGTGTTCGAGCCCTTTTTCACCACCAAACCGGTGGGACAGGGAACAGGCCTCGGCCTGGCCGTGGTCCATGGCGTGATGCGGACCCATGAAGGCACCGTGCAGGTGCACAGCGTGCCCGGCCAAGGCAGCGAGTTTTCACTGTGGTTTCCGCCCTGCGACGCCCTCGGTGCGACACCTCCCGATCCGTGGCCGGCCGGCTCGGTTGCCGAGTGGCCTGCCCCGTCGACAACCGGCCGAGGCGAGCGGGTGATGTACGTGGACGACGACGAAGCGCTGGTTTTTCTGGTCGGCCGCGTCCTCAAGCGCCAGGGTTACGCGGTCACCACCTGCACCGATCCACGGGAAGCCGCCGCTCGGCTGCGCGCCGATCCGATGGGCGTTGACCTGCTGGTCACCGACTACAACATGCCCGGTTACAGCGGAATCGACCTTCTGCGCGAGGCCCGCTCCATCCGGGCCGATCTGCCCGTGGCCCTGGCCTCAGGGTATGTAACGCAGGAGATCGAGCAGAGCGCTCTGGCAGCGGGGGCACTGGCGCTGATCCACAAACCCAACGATGTGGACGAGCTCTGTGAAACCGTACACAGACTGCTCGATGGAGCAGACCGTTCCCGATGATCGAATGGCACTGCGGGTGCTGCATGCCGACGAGGCGGTGCTGGTCATCGACAAGCCGTCCGGACTGCTGTCAGTACCTGGCCGCGGGGAGGACCGACAAGACTGCGTCAGCCGCCGCATCCAGCGCCTGTGGGCCGATGCGCGGGTGGTACACCGGCTGGACATGGACACCTCCGGCCTCATGATCATGGCCCGGGGGCCCAGCGCCCAGCGACGCCTGTCCGACGCTTTTGCCGCGCAATCCATCGAAAAAAGGTACGTCGCCGTGGTGCACGGGGCGATGGACGCGTCCCTGGCTGCTGCATCGGGATGGCAGGAGATCGATCTGCCCATCGCTGCGGACTGGCTGCGGCGCCCGCTTCGTGTCATCGACCGACAAGGCGGAAAGCCGAGCCTGACCCGGTGGCGGTGTCTCGCGACCGACACCGCTGCCCAGCGGACCCGGCTCGAGTTGTCGCCACAGACCGGTCGCACACACCAGTTACGCGTGCACCTGCAAGCAATGGGCCACCCCATCGTCGGAGACCGTCTGTATGGCAGCAACGCGGATGGGGCAGAGGGCCGTTTGCACCTGCACGCCAGCCGATTGCAATTCACCCACCCGATGAGCGGGCACGAATTGACTTTCGGCAGCCCGGTTCCGTTTTGACGCGGAAAGCTCGGACACCCGGACCTGTCGGCCCCGCGTCAGGGTTGGCCGCTAGCATGGAAGTTCGCTCCAATCCACCTTTAGTCCGCTCCAATCCACCTTTTCAACCTCAGGAGATCCACCATGTCCCGTGAAGTCGTGATCGTCAGCGCCGTCCGCACCGCCATCGGTACCTACGGCGGCAGTCTCAAGGATATTGCAACCACCGACCTGGCCGCCCAGGTGGTCCGGGAGTCCTTGTCGAGAGCCCAGGTCGATGGCAAGGATGTGGGTCATGTGGTGTTCGGTCATGTGGTCAACACCGAACCCAAGGACATGTACCTCTCGCGGGTGGCTGCGATCAACGGGGGATGTGCCGAAGGCACCCCCGCTTTCAATGTCAACCGTTTGTGCGGATCCGGCCTGCAGGCCATCGTCTCGGCCAGCCAGTCCATCCTGCTGGGCGACACCGACGTCGCCATCGGCGGAGGCGCCGAGAACATGAGCCGTGGCCCCTATGCCAGCCTGAGTGCCCGCTGGGGCGCACGCATGGGCGACGCCAAGATGATCGATATGGTGGTGGGCGCATTGCACGACCCGTTTCACACCATCCACATGGGCGTAACGGCCGAAAATATCGCGTCCAAGTGGGGAATCACCCGGGAAACCCAGGATGCGCTGGCGGTCGAAAGCCACAACCGTGCGCAGCGCGCCACCGAAGCTGGGTACTTCAAGAGCCAGATCCTGCCGGTGATGCTGAAGTCCAAGAAAGGCGAAGTGGCCTTCGACACCGACGAGCATTTCCGCGCCAACTGTTCGATGGCCGATATGGCCAAACTCAAGCCGGTGTTCCTCAAGGAGAACGGCACCGTGACCGCTGGCAACGCGTCTGGCATCAACGATGCCGCCGCCGCTGTGGTCCTGATGGAAGCGGGCACGGCCCGCGCCAGGGGACTCAAACCCCTGGCGCGCCTGGTGGCCTACGCCCATGCCGGTGTGGAGCCCAAGTACATGGGGATCGGGCCGGTGCCGGCAACCCAGAAGGCGCTTCAAAAAGCCGGCCTCACGATCCAGGACCTGGATGTGATCGAAGCCAACGAAGCCTTCGCCGCCCAGGCCTGCGCCGTCACCCGCGATCTGGGACTGGATCCCGCAAAAGTCAACCCCAATGGATCGGGCATCTCTCTGGGTCATCCCATCGGGGCCACCGGTGCACTGATCACCGTGAAGGCGCTCTACGAGCTGGAGCGCATCGGTGGGCGCTATGCCCTGGTCACCATGTGCATCGGCGGCGGGCAGGGGATTGCGGCCATCTTCGAGCGGACCTGAATCCCCGCGTCATCAGGGTGATCAGCCCCGCACCACCAGCACCGGGCGGGTGGTGTGGGCCAATACCGCCTGGGTGACGCTGCCGAGCACCCATTTTTCCAGGCCGCTGCGCCCATGTGACCCCATCACAATGAGATCGCAGCCCTGGCTTTCGGCGGCCTGCACCACACCGCGCCAAGGTGTGTGCGACTCCAGAATCGAGGTCTCGGCTGGAATGGCCGCTGAATCGAACAGTTCCTTGGCGGCCTGGACCGACATCTGTGCCTCGGCCATGGCGGCACTGAGGTACTCGGACTGACCGTAAGCGAAATCGGTCCCGACACCGGTAAAGGGGTAGGGGTCGACCACGAAAGCGATGACCACCCGGCTGCCATGCACCCGGGCCAGATCGGCAGCGACGCGTGCCGCAGCCAGCGCGGTGGGAGAACCATCAACGGGGACCAGTATCGTCTTGAACATGGGCTTTCTCCAGGAAGGACAGATTTCAGTATCCGGCCATCCGGTTTCGAAAAGTTTGACCCGGATCAATCCCGCTGGAACTCCGGAAACAGACCCTGACCTGGGTCAATGGACAGGAGAGGAGAGGCCGTTAAGCTGCACCATCTGCAGGAGTTGACATGGCACAGGAACTGGCTTGGAACGAAACGCTGGCCCTCGGTCTGGATTACATGGACGATACCCATCGGGAATTCGTCGAGCGGCTGGCGCAAACGGAGCAAGCGCCCGACCCGGACCTGCTGCCCCTGTGGGACGACGTGCTCGCACACACCCGATGGCACTTCGGCAGGGAGGACGACTGGATGCGCGACACGGGATTTGCCCATGGCAATTGCCATGCCGTCCAGCATGAGGTGGTGCTGAAAATCATGGATGAAATCCAGCGCCGGGGACGTGCGGGCGAGCTGTCGCTGGTGCGGGACATGTGCGGCGAACTCGGCACCTGGTTCGCCCAACATGCCCAGACCATGGACGCCGCGCTTGCCATGCACCTGCGGGGCGCCGGCTACGACCCGACGACGCGATCCGCGCTTTACCCCAGAGATCCGGCGTCGGCACCCATCCAGGGGTGTGGCGGTGCCTGTTCCAGCGGTATCCCCGCGACCGACCCGGCATCGGCGATCGCCTGACTGGCCTGTCGGCCCCGGGTCAGCACCAGCCCTTCAGTCATCCAGGGCAGCGTAAACCAGGTTGCGGAAGAGCATGCGGTAATACTCGCGCTGGTTGGGGGCCTGCAGCATCAGGATGGCAAACAGGTCCTCGGCCGGGTCCACAAAGAAGGTGGTGCCCGCCATCCCCCCCCAGAAATAGCTGCCGATCGACCCGGGCACGTTGGCCAGGCCGCGGGCCTTGCGCACCGCAAATCCCAATCCGAATCCGTGGCCTGCAGGCAACAAGGCCTGCGACGCAGCGCTCCAGACCGGAATCTCACCCAGGTGGTCGGAGGTCATGAAATCGACGGTACGGGACCCCAGCAGGCGCCGCCCGTTGAGGGTGCCGCGATTCAGCATGAACTGAAGAAACCGCGCGTAGTCGAGGGCCGTGCTCACCAGGCCGCCGCCGCCGGATTCCAGGGCCGCTGCCTCCCGCACATCGATGACCTTCATCTGCAGGCCACCATCCGGGTCGCGGGGAAACGGTTCAGCCAACCGATGGTGCTGCCCGCCGGGAACCTGAAAAGCGGTCTCCCGCATGCCCAAGGGCAGCAGAATGTGCTCGGTCAGATACCGTCCCAGAGACTGGCCACTGGCCACTTCAACCAGGCGACCGAGCACATCGGTGGCCCGGCTGTACTCCCAGGCGGTGCCGGGCTCGGCAACCAGGGGTAGGGCCCCCAGAACCTTGGAAAAGGCGTCGTTGCTGCGCTCGCGGGCGCCGATACGGGCTTGGGCGTACGCCCGGTGCACGGCCGAATTGCCCAGAAATTCGTAAGTCAGGCCCGCCGTGTGGCGCAACAGATCCTGCACCGTCGCGCCCTGACGGACGGGCACCGTCTCGGGGCGCCCCTCGGTCAATCGGGCCACCTGCTGCCCCAGGTACTCGGGCAAGTGGCGCGATACCGGATCGCTCAGGAGCAGTCTCCCCTGCTCCACCAGCATCATGACCGCGACGCTGACGATGGGCTTGGTCATGGAATAGATGCGAAAGAGGGCATCCACCGGCATGGGCTGCCGGGCCGCCGGGTCGCAGAATCCCATGGATTCGTACAGCGCCACGCAGCCCCTGCGCGCAATGAACGCCACGGCGCCGGGCAGTCGCTGACGCTCCACCTCGGATTGAAGAACCCACCGCAATCGGTCCAGACTCTGCGTGTTCAGCCCGGCGCCCGCCCGGTCAATGGGCACCTGCTCCGGGCTCAGGGCCTGCGTCCAGTCAACCAGGCCGCTCATGGCACCCAGCTCCGCCGGCTTTCAGAGGCGCCTGAATTCCTACCGATTTGGGCCTTCAGGCCATATGGAATAAGCATAGTTTGCTATCAATTCAGGATTCAACAATCACCATGGCCATGGCGGATATCCCGGACCCGGAGCCCGGCAGGACCCAACCGGCAAACCAGACTGGCATTCCATTTGCATGTTAGCCGTCATGCCGCCCGTCGCGGCACCCACACGGTGCGCCAGGACGGCGCCATGGTCAAGAGTAAACCCCGATGCCAGTGCCACCACAGACTGCTACATTTCGTCCCCGAGCCGGCGCGGGCCCAACGGCCCTTCTGCGCCCGACCCTGAAACCTTCCCTGGAGCATCACCCATGAATTTTCGCAAGATTTCCACGCTGGCTGCGGCGGTTGCCGCTGTTGCCACGCTGAGCGCCACACCGGCGCACGCCGGCAAAACCATCGACGCGATCAAGGCCCGCGGCCAGATCGTCTGTGGCAACAACCCCAGCCTGCCCGGGTTTGCTTCAGCCGACAGCCAGGGCAACTGGACCGGCCTCGATGTGGACATCTGCAAAGCGCTGGCCGCCACCCTGCTGGGTGATGCCAGCAAGGTCAAGTGGACGCCGCTGAACGCATCGCAACGGTTCGCCGCCCTGCAGTCGGGCGAAATCGACGTCCTGTCGCGCAACACCACCTGGACCCTGACCCGCGATGCCTCCCTGGGCCTCAATTTCACGGGCGTTACCTACTACGACGGCCAGGGCTTCATGGTGACCAAGAAGTCCAAGATCACCAGTGCCAAGCAACTCAAGGGCGCTACCGTTTGCGTGCAGTCCGGCACGACCACTGAAAAGAATCTGGCCGACTACTCCAAGGCCATGAAGCTCAACATGAAGCCGGTGGTGTTCGAGACCCAGGAAGCCACGAACAAAGCCTACTTCACAGGCCGCTGCCAAGTCTACACCACGGACGCATCGGGTCTGGCCTCGGTGCGCAACAAGGAGGCCAACAACCCGGATGACCATGTGATTCTGCCGGACCTGATCTCCAAGGAACCGCTGGGTCCGTCGGTACGTCGGGGTGACGACGAATGGTTCGCGATCGTCAAGTGGGTGGTCTTTGCCCTGATCGAGGCCGAGGAGTACGGCATCACCCAGGCCAACGTGGACCAGCTCAAGGCCTCCAGCCAGGACCCGGTGGTGCAGCGCATCCTGGGCACCTCGGAAGACACCGGCAAGCTGCTGGGCCTGGACAAGGACTGGGCTTACCGCGCCATCAAGGCCG
>VERU01000049.1 GCA_018882485.1 Rhodoferax sp.
CGGGAAGAGCGGGCAGTTTCGTCGAGGAATGCCCCATGTTTGAATTGTTTCGTCCCGCGACTGGAGTTTGGTCCTTGCGCGCTTCGATTGCGCCAGAAAGGGAGGCTTTAGCTGACCTGTGGGATGCAGGGCAGTCAGGAAAGCCGATTTCATGAAATGGGACGCTTCCGGACCCTGGCTCGCCCAAAGCACATCCCAGTGGACCCGGTCAAGTCCACTCAGTGACGGCAGCACCTGGATGACATAATTTCCGTCTTCGGGTGGTTCACCCTCTCCCTCTCCATTGGCCTGGCTGTGCATGGCGATCAAGATTTGTGTATTGCAGTTGAACTTTGTGGTCGGTGATCTGCAGGGGAATGCCCGAAAGATCATAGCCGCCGCGAACAGTGCCTATGAAGACGGCGCCCGTCTGGTGCTGACGCCGGAACTGGCAATTTGTGGTTATGCGGCCGAGGATCTTTTCCTCAGGGATTCTTTTACGGAGGCCTGCTTGGAGACGGTTCACCAGGTTGCTCAGGCCTTGTCGGACTTGCCGGGTCTTGCGCTGGTGCTGGGTCATCCGCTGGGCGGGCATGCCCGCACCCGGTCTGTTGCAACATCGTATCGATACAACGCCCTGAGCGTCTGGCGTGAAGGGAGGCAGGTGGCAGTCTATGCCAAGCGTGAGTTGCCCAATTACCAGGTTTTTGACGAGAGGCGGTATTTTCGGCCGGGGGAACAGGTGTGTGTATTTGAAGCGGGGACCGGTGCGCAACGGGTTCGTGTCGGGCTGCTGATTTGCGAGGATGCGTGGTTTGACCAACCGGCGCGTGAGACCTTGAATGCGGGTGCGGAATTGTTGTTGGTGGCCAATGCATCCCCGTTTCATCTGGGCAAGGGGCTTGAGCGAGAGGAAATGATGAGGCGGCGTACGCGCGATTGCGGTTTGCCCATGATTTATGCCCATCTGGTCGGAGGGCAGGACGAGGTGATCTTCGAGGGGCACTCCTTTGCATTGCAGGCCGACGGTACTCTGGCGGGAAGAGCGGGCAGTTTCGTCGAGGAATGCCCCATGTTTGAATTGTTTCGTCCCGCGACTGGAGTTTGGTCCTTGCGCGCTTCGATTGCGCCAGAAAGGGAGGCTTTAGCTGACCTGTGGGATGCTCTGGTCCTGGGGGTCAGAGACTATGTGAACAAGAACGGATTCCCCGGGGTCATCATCGGACTTTCTGGTGGCGTCGACTCTGCACTCGTTTTGGCAGTGGCTGTGGATGCCCTGGGGCCAAGTCGGGTTCGCTGCGTGATGATGCCCTCGCCCTACACAGCAGATATCAGTCGTATCGACGCCCAGGAGATGGCCAGTCGGATGGGTGTGCAGTACGACGTTATTTCCATCGTGCCGGAATTCGATGCCTTCCTTGGCTCATTGGCCCCGCATTTTGGCAATCGGCCGGCCGACGCCACGGAGGAAAACATCCAGGCTCGCATCCGGGGGACGCTGTTGATGGCGCTCTCCAACAAATCGGGGAGCATCGTCCTCACCACCGGCAATAAGTCGGAGATGGCGACTGGGTATTGCACGCTGTACGGCGATATGGCCGGGGGTTTTGCCGTGATCAAGGATCTGACGAAAACCAGGGTGTTCAGCCTTGCAAACTGGCGCAATGACCACAACCCCTACCAGACCTGTGAGGCGCCGATACCCCAGCGCATCATCAGCCGTCCACCGAGCGCAGAGTTGCGCCCCGACCAGACCGATCAGGACAGTCTGCCGCCTTATGACGTGCTGGATGCAATCCTTTGCCATTACATGGAGGAGGATCAGAGTATGGATGAGATCGTTGCTGCAGGCTATGAACCCGAAGTGGTCGGGAAAGTGATCCGCTTGATCAAGCTGAATGAATACAAGCGGCGTCAATCACCGGTGGGAATTCGGGTGACCCATCGTGGTTTTGGCAAGGATTGGCGTTATCCTATTACCAACCGATTTAATGGCTGACCAAGGACCCTCATGAAACAGATCACCGCCATTGTGAAGCCGTTCAAACTGGAAGAGGTCAGAGAGGCGCTGGCAGAGTGTGGAGTAACGGGGCTGACTGTGACCGAGGTCAAGGGATTTGGCCGCCAAAAAGGGCACACGGAGTTGTACCGGGGAGCCGAGTACGTCGTTGACTTCCTCCCCAAGGTCAAGGTGGAGGTGGTTGTGCGATCTGAAGACGTGGACCGTTGTATGGACGCCATCGTCAAGGCTGCCAGAACCGGCAAGATCGGTGACGGGAAAATTTTCGTCACCAGCGTTGAACGCGTCATCCGCATCCGAACTGGCGAGCAGGACGAGTCAGCCGTTTGACTCAGATCGCGGTAAGGTCAGGGGGGGGCGAAAACCCTGCTGCCTGTATCAATTTCGACAACAGTGGTGGCGCGATCTCGCCACGAATGACCAAAGACGATTGCTGCGCGCTCATGAATCCATTGGATTCCACGCGCTCGAGAAAGGTGTACAGCGCATCGTAATGTCGCCTGACGTTCAGGATGCCGATGGGCTTCTGGTGGTACCCCAGTTGACGCCATGTCCAGACCTCGAATAATTCTTCAAGGGTTCCGATACCGCCGGGCAGAGCCAAAAAAGCGTCACTGATTTCCGCCATCTTGTGCTTCCGTTCATGCATGGTCTGCACGACGTGCAACTCGGTGCAGCCGGGGTGCGCCATCTCCCGGTCGACCAGTGCCTCGGGAATCACGCCGATCACCCTCCCACCCGATTGGAGAACAGCGTCTGCCGTGACGCCCATCAGTCCATTGCGACCGCCTCCATAAACCAGCTGCCCACGGTGCTCGCCGATCCATCGACCGACTTCAGCGGCTGTCGCTGAATACAGAGGGTCGGTGCCCGTACGGGAGCCACAATAAACACAAAGTGAAAAGGCCGTTTCGCTCATTGAACGGGTTCATGCCCCGGTTCGACGCAGACCAGCTGGGTACCGGCCAGCGCGTCATGCCAAAATTGCTGCCGCGGGTGGAAGCGACTGAGAACCGCCCAGATGGCAATCCACCCCAGCGAAATCACCACCGCCTCGGATGCGGACAGATTCAGCACCATGGCGCTTGCAAGTCCCGGAAGAAACCAAAGCCAGCTGAGTGCATACCGTACCAGGGCTCGCTGCTGAGACAAGGGTCGGCCCTTGATGTCCAAAACCTGAATTCTCCAGGTCTTCATCGCCAGTGTCTGACCCCGTGACCACAGCCAGACAAAGTAAATTCCCGCAACGATGAAGATGAAAAACTGCAATGCGTGACGATTGTCCAGAGCGTGTCGGGTCTGGGTCAAACTGCTGAACAGGTAGCCGGCGATGAACACGACTCCGAACATCAGTACGCCTTCATAAGCCCAACACGCCATGCGGCGCAGCAAACCGGGCGTACGGAGTTCAGAGGGCACGCTGGGTCACTCAGTCCGCCTCAATTCCCGCCAACTTCTTCCGCAACGATTGCGCCAGGCACCGTCGGCAGCAAGGTGTTGCGATCAACCCAGTCGGCGTGGGCCATCAAGCGTCCCTTGGTGCCAGGCCCGAGTCGGTTCGCAGGGAAAACAGCGAGCTTCTTTTCCGTGATCACCGAAGACCTGGCGCCCGACTTTGGAAGAGGAGCGGGCTCGGTGGCAGCCAGCCGCTTGCGCTCTTCCGGGCTCAACGCCTGGTAGGCTTGCCAGGTCTTCAATTTGTCGTCCCGGGCGATGCTCTGTACCGCACTGAAGTTCAATCGGGCCTGAGCACGTTCCGGGGCGCTGAGGTTGACCCACTCGGTCATGCGGCTGTGCAATTTGATCTGGTCAGCCGGCGACATATTCTTGAACGACGCCGCGATGGCAATCCACTTTCTCTTTTGGGTTTCTCGCAGATCCGACCATTTGTCGGCCAGCGGCTTGAGTGAGTTCATCTGGTCCACTGTCAAGGTATGCCATCTCGGGCCGGACTCGATGCTCCGCGGTTTGGGTGGTGCCGGCTGGGACCTTTCCGCGTTGGACTTGCCCAACGTCAGGCTGGAATAGGACGTCTGTGCAGCCCAGATTGGGCTTATGCCGGGCAGGATTGATGTGACCGTGGTCAAGATCAGGAAGGTGCAGAGCGTGCGCATCATGGGTCCTCGGGAGACTCCGATATGGGTCGGGTGGTACCGGTTCTGCTCGAACATCACCATCTGCCTACTTGGTCATCTCGCCACGGATCCGCAAGAACTGAGCAAATCCTGGATCTGTGTAGGCGACCGTCGGCAGATCATCAATGAGTATGGCGGAATCAATCTCGGCCAACTCATCGGCCACCCACCGATTCTGAAGCGCATCGATCGCGAAGAGCCCGATCAGTAGGCTGCAAATCGGTGCCGCGACGGCGATTCGCCCCCAATTTGGCCGCAGGAGGACAGGGAATATCTGGAGAAGCCGTTTGCGCTTGGGTGAACTCGATCCCGAACCCGCTGCAGTCCTGACCGTTGCAGCTGAGAGAACCGCACGGACACGCGCAGCTCTCAGTCGCTCACCGATGTCGTGCGGTAACTCGTCCAGGGAGTCGGTTAAACGGGCGGCCATTTTCAGGGCCAATCGCCGCTGGATCATTTCCGCTCTCTGGTCATAACGATTGGTCACGGTTTGATACCCTTGTTCAGTAATGCGGTCGCCAGAAATTTGACGGCTCTGGAGCAATGTGTCTTAACACTGCCCTCGGAGCATCCCATCGCGGCGGCCGTCTCAGCGATATCCATCTCCTCCCAGTAACGCAAAAGGAAGGCCTCTCGTTGACGAGCCGGCAATTCTTCAATCTCTCGTTCAATGATACGCAAGGTTTGTGCCCGCTGAGACAGGGATTCCGGGGTCTCCGAGGCCTGCGATTCACTTGCGGACAGCATATCCTCTACCGCGTCCAGTTGGGGTAGATCGGAATCCAGCGGTGGGGTTGGCGTGTCCAGAAAAACCGCCTGCCGAGACCGGTTTCGGCGGAACCAGTCGAGGATGTTGTTGGACAGGATTCGCTGAAACAACATCGGCAGTTCCGCCGTTGGCTTGTGTGCGTAATGCTCGACCAGCTTCATCATGCTGTCCTGAACAACGTCCAGGGCGTTGTCATCGTTTCGGAGGTGGAAACTGGCACGTTTGAATGCGCGCTTCTCAACCGATTCGAGAAAATCCGATATTTGCTGCTGAGTTGCCACAGTATGGTGGTCGCGTTCCGTGGCGCCCCGTGCCCCGCCGAGATCGTTGAGGGCGGGGTCAGGACCGCCCTAGAAGCAAATTATGGCACCCGGTGGTCTTGGCGCGCTGCAACGGAAGCCCAGGGAGCCCGGTCAAGGACGATGCGATAATCTCGACACACGTCACATTGCAAACGGGTCTTGGTTCGGCAGGTCCACTATCGCTGCCCATGGCTTTGACCCTAAGCGCTGCGGCGAAGCCACGAGCTTCCGCCCAGGCGTACCCTAGGTCTTTCGTCAGAGAAATTCGCAAAGGTTGATCATGGAAATTTCGAAAGTTGAAATCAGTTCGGCTGCAGGGGTGGGTCAGAGGTCTCCCTCGGGTTCAGCTTCCTCGTCGCATTCCGAGGAATTGCGCGGAGCCGAGGTGTTGGTGAAATGCCTACAGGCGGAGGGCGTCAGGTACGTCTGGGGTTATCCCGGCGGCGCGGTCCTGCACATTTACGACGCGTTTTACAAGCAGGACACCATCCAGCATGTGCTGGTCAGGCATGAGCAGGCGGCCGTTCACGCCGCCGATGGATATGCTCGGGCAACGGGCGATGTGGGGGTCGCTTTGGTGACATCCGGGCCCGGCGTGACCAATGCCATTACGGGGATTGCGACCGCCTACATGGACAGCATTCCAATGGTCATCGTCACCGGACAGGTGCCTACCGCGGCCATCGGACTAGACGCCTTCCAGGAATGCGATACGGTGGGGATCACGCGTCCCATCGTGAAACACAATTTCCTGGTCAAAGACGCTCGAGACATGGCCGAGGTCATGAAAAAGGCGTTCCATATCGCCCGAAGCGGACGCCCAGGGCCGGTGGTTGTCGACATTCCCAAGGACGTGTCCTTCAAAAAGGTCCCGTACAGCGGCTATCCGACCTCGGTTGAGATGCGCTCTTACAACCCCGTTCGCAAAGGCCATGGAGGGCAGATCCGCAAGGCCCTGGCTCTGTTACTTGGTGCCAAGCGACCCTATATCTATACCGGGGGCGGCGTTCTCATGAGTGAGGCCACCTCGGAACTCAGAGCGTTGGTGGACATGCTCGGCTACCCCTGCACCAACACCCTGATGGGCTTGGGCGCCTACCCTGCATCCGACAGAAAATTTCTAGGTATGCTGGGCATGCATGGAACTTTCGAGGCGAACAACGCCATGCAGAATTGCGACGTCTTGCTCGCCGTGGGAGCGCGATTCGATGACCGGGTCATCGGCAATCCCAAGCACTTCGCACAAAACGATCGCAAGATCATACACATTGACATCGATCCCTCCAGCATTTCCAAACGCGTCAAAGTCGATATTCCAATCGTCGGGGATGTCAAGGATGTGCTGGGTGAAATGATCGCCATGATCCGGGACGGCAACGCTCGCCCTGATGCCCAAGCTCTGGCCGCTTGGTGGGAAACGATTGAAGGGTGGCGCCGCCGGGAGTGTCTGCGGTACGACCCTGGCAATGGTGAGGTGATCAAGCCCCAATTTGTGGTCGAAACGCTTTGGAACATGACGCGCGACCGGGAGACCTATATCACTTCTGATGTGGGTCAGCATCAGATGTGGGCCGCTCAGTATTACCGTTTCGACGAACCTCGTCGGTGGATCAACTCGGGCGGACTCGGGACCATGGGCGTCGGAATTCCCTACGCCATGGGGATCAAGATGGCCAAGCCCGATGCGGAAGTTTTCTGCATCACGGGGGAGGGTTCGGTCCAAATGTGCATCCAGGAGTTGTCGACCTGCCTGCAGTACAACACCCCCATCAAGATCGTGTCCTTGAACAACCGCTATCTCGGTATGGTTCGGCAGTGGCAGGAAATCGATTACGAAGGGCGGTACAGCCACAGTTACATGGATGCTTTGCCCAATTTCGTCAAACTGGCTGAAGCATACGGTCATGTGGGTCTGCTGGTTGAAAAGGCGCAGGATGTGGAACCGGCTTTGCGGGAAGCCCGCAGGCTGAAGGACCGCACGGTTTTCCTGGATTTTCGGACCGATCCGACCGAGAACGTGTTTCCCATGGTGAAGGCCGGCATGGGGCTGACTGAAATGCTCCTGGGCTCCGAAGACCTTTAACCCCACCAACATGTCCTCATTGCCTGCCAAGCCCAGCGGTTACCGCCGCGGGGGGAGGGCGGTGAAACAGGGCATCAACCACCATGAAACACATCATTGCAGTGCTGATTGAAAACGAGCCTGGCGCCTTGTCGCGCGTTGTTGGACTTTTTTCTGCTCGTGGGTACAACATCGAATCCTTGACGGTGGCGCCCACCGAGGACGCCAGTCTGTCCAGGATGACGATCCAGACGGCTGGATCGGACGATGTGATTGAACAGATCACCAAGCACCTGAATCGGTTGATTGAGGTCGTCAAAGTGGTGGATCTGACCGAGGGCGCATACATCGAGCGCGAGTTGATGATGGTCAAGGTTCGGGCTGTCGGTAAGGAGCGGGAGGAGATGAAACGGATGGCTGACATTTTTCGAGGTCGGATCATTGACGTTACGGAAAAAAGTTACACCATCGAACTGACGGGTGACCAGTCCAAGAACGATGCCTTCCTGGAGGCTATCGAGCGGGGCGCCATATTGGAGACCGTCAGGACTGGATCCAGCGGAATCGGGCGTGGCGAGCGCATTTTGCGGGTTTGATATTTTTTGCAATGGAGAAAACAATGAAGGTTTATTACGACAAGGATTGCGATCTCAGCCTGATCAAGGGCAAGACTGTGGCGATCATCGGTTACGGCAGTCAGGGGCACGCCCACGCGCAAAACCTGAACGACAGTGGCGTTCAGGTCATTGTGGGCTTGCGCAAGGGGGGGGCTTCGTGGCCCAAGGTGGAGAAGGCAGGCTTGAAAGTGGCCGAAGTCGCAGAAGCGGTCAGGGCTGCGGATGTCGTGATGATCCTGCTGCCTGACGAGCAAATCGGCACGGTGTACAGCCGCGATGTCGAGCCGAACATCCGGCAGGGCGCCTCGCTGGTGTCTGCCCATGGATTCAATGTGCACTATGGGTTGGTCACTCCGCGTTCCGACCTGGATGTCTGGATGGTCGCTCCCAAGGCGCCCGGGCATACGGTGCGTGGGACCTATGTTCAGGGTGGCGGTGTGCCCCATCTGGTCGCCGTCCATCAGGATCGGTCTGGCCGGACACGGGAACTGGCTTTGAGCTACGCCATGGCCAATGGTGGTGGCAAGGCGGGCATCATCGAGACCAATTTCCGCGAGGAGACCGAGACCGACCTGTTCGGCGAACAGGCGGTTCTGTGCGGAGGCACCGTTGAGTTGATCAAGGCCGGGTTCGAGACGCTGGTGGACGCCGGATACGCGCCCGAAATGGCCTACTTTGAATGCCTGCATGAACTCAAGTTGATCGTCGACATGATTTATGAGGGCGGAATCGCCAACATGAATTACTCGATTTCCAACAATGCCGAATATGGCGAGTACGTGACCGGTCCTCGTATCGTCACCGACGCCACGAAGCAGGCGATGCGCCAGTGCCTGAAGGATATTCAGACCGGCGAATACGCCAAGAGCTTCATCCTAGAAAACAAGGCGGGTGCGCCTACCTTGCTCAGCCGCAGACGTCTGACCTCCGAGCATCCGATCGAGCAGGTCGGTGAGACCCTGCGTGCGATGATGCCCTGGATCAAGAAAAACAAGCTGGTGGACCAGACGCGGAACTGATCGGCGATTGACGCGTAGCAAAGGCCACTTCGGTGGCCTTTGCTACTTTTCCCGTATTCTCAGCCGGAGAACCGACCCATGCACGACGGCCAGGAAACCCATCTCGCCGAGGGCGAACCGGTGATGGTTCGCAAGCGACGCAAGGGCATTTATATTCTGCCCAACCTGTTCACTTTGGCCGCCCTTTTTGGTGGTTTCTATGCCATGGTCATGGCGATCAACGGGCGGTTTGACCTGGCAGCCGTGGGTATTTTCTGTTCAATGGTACTGGACAGCCTGGATGGCCGTGTCGCCCGCATGACCAACACCCAGAGTGCGTTTGGCGAACAGATGGACTCCTTGTCCGATATGGTTTCTTTCGGTGCCGCACCGGCCATCATGGCTTACGTCTGGGCCCTGCAGGTTCTGGGTCGATGGGGCTGGGTGGCTGCTTTCGTGTACTGTGCTTGTGCCGCGCTGCGTTTGGCCCGATTCAACGTCAACACGGGCGTGGTCGACAAACGGTATTTTCAGGGGCTGCCATCTCCTGCCGCTGCAGCGCTGATCGCTGGTTTCGTCTGGCTGATGACCGAGCAGGGCGTCAAGGGTTCGGCCGTGGCCTGGCCGATGTTTGCTCTGGCCTTGTTCTCGGGTTTGACGATGGTGACCAACGTACCTTTTTACAGCTTCAAGGACATCCACATGAAAAGGAGTGTCCCCTTTGCCGTGATTGTCATGATTGCCTTGCTGATCGCTGCCGTCACCATCGATCCACCAACAGTGATTTTTGCGGTCTGTGTGGTCTATGGGCTCAGTGGCTATGGTGTCTATGTCTGGCGCAAAAGCCGGGGCGTTCAGACTAGCGTCATCAGCACATCAACGCAAGAGCCTGAGGAGCGCGGCCTGCATCAATAGCCCTTCTGGCGGCCGACGGCCTTTGCCATCGGACTTTGTGCTACATTGACTGTCATGAAAAGCAAATTGCTATCGCTACGACTGTGCACCATGAGGTGTAGCGGGTAGCGCGTGCGCAGATTTGCTCCAGGCCCGCAAGCGTTCGCTGCGGGCCTTTTTGTTTTGTAGCGGCGAACGCGAACTCAATCCACCCACCAGCAAGGTATCCACCATGTCAGACCAATTGATCATATTCGACACCACGTTGCGCGATGGCGAGCAATCGCCAGGCGCTTCCATGACACGGGATGAAAAGCTGCGTATTGCCCGTCAGTTGGAGCGGCTCAAGGTAGATGTGATCGAGGCAGGATTTGCGGCAAGTTCGAACGGGGATTTCGAGGCGGTGCAGGCCATTGCCCATGCCATCAAGGATTCCCGGGTGTGCTCGCTGTCCAGGGCGAACGATCGCGATATATCCCGTGCCGCAGAGGCCCTCAAGGGGGCGAACAGTGCCCGAATCCACACCTTCATTGCAACGTCTCCGCTGCATATGGAGAAGAAACTGCGCATGACCCCGGACCAGGTCTTCGAACAGGCCAAGCTGGCGGTACGCTTTGCCAGAAATCTGGTCGACGATATCGAATTCAGTCCGGAGGACGGCTATCGCAGCGACCCTGATTTCCTGTGCCGTGTGATCGAGGCCGTGATCCGCGAGGGCGCCCGAACCATCAACGTCCCGGATACGGTCGGGTATGCCATACCTGAACTGTATGGCCAGTTCATCCGGAACCTTCGTGAGCGCATCCCCAACTCAGACCAGGCCATCTGGTCGGTTCATTGCCACAACGATCTGGGCATGGCGGTGGCCAATTCGCTGGCGGGCGTGAAGATTTGGGG
>VERU01000515.1 GCA_018882485.1 Rhodoferax sp.
GTACCGGACTGGCTCGGTTTTCAGTTGGAATCAACACAGGGCAGGTGGTTCTTGTCTGGACCCCTCACGGCGAGGCCCGCTGCATCATCAGCATGAGGAAAGCCAATGACCGCGAAAAAGCGCTCTACGACCGCTACTTGGTCTGACCCGGACGATGCGCCGGAGCTGACCGAGACGTTCTTCAAACAAGCCGACGAATACGACGGCCGCAAGCTCAAGCCCCGGGGCAGACCCAAGGCCGCCATGACGAAGGAGCCCGTCAAGATCCGCCTGGATGCGGATCTTGTTGCGGCGCTGCGTGAGAGTGGCGAAGGCTGGCAGACCCGAATCAACGACACCCTGCGGGCTTCTCTGACGCTGGCGGGGCGACTCGAGCCCCGGCCTCCTACGCCTTGCACCGGCAAGACCGGGCCCACGCCTCAGGCGCTCAACGGTGCAGCGCGCGATGCCGCCAGCTGACACCCGGGCTGAACGAGGCCGGTTAGACAGCGCTTTCCGACGATCTCGATCTTCCGTCCGAAAATAGAGCGGCTGTAAAGCGTCGCAGCCATTGATGACCAGGATCACGGTGAAGCCGGCCGTGCCAGAACTGGTGAATGGCACTTTGGTCGACCTTCATGGGCAGGTCGCGCTTGACAAGGTCAAAGGCCGTAAGGATTCGATCCGCAAATCGCTCGGGAACCGTGGCGATCAGGTCGGAGTGTTTCAGCACGTCGCCCACAGCGACATAGTGGGGAACGGTGAGGCGGAACTGACGGCGCAACTTCTTCTTTTCCAGGGCCATGTCCACACGGCCATGGCCAGTGCCGGCGGCCACGATCCGCACATGCTCGGCTTGTGTGAAGTCCGTCAGACTGAGTTTGCTCTTGCCCGAGAGCGGGTGGGCTTGGCGCATCAAGCAGATGTATTTCTGGTGGAACAAGGCTTGCTGGAAAAAGCCTGCCTGTAATTGCGGCAGCAGTCCCATGGCCAGATCGATGCGTCCGCTCGCCATGTCTTCCTTCAGCGAGGCTTGTGTGACAGAGACGATCTGAAGTGTCACGCTGGGTGCCACCGCCGACAATTTTTCCACCAATACCGGCAAGAAGTACATCTCGCCCACGTCCGTCATGGCAATCGTGAAGCTGCGCGAACTGCTGGCTGGATCAAACGCAGCGCGCACGTTGAATGCCTGCTGCAAGCCATCGAGCGCTGCGGCCACCGGCTCCGCCAGTTGCAGTGCATAGGGCGTTGGCTCCATGCCCGCCTGGGTGCGCAGAAAGAGCTCATCGCCCAGACTGGCACGTAGGCGCCCCAGCGCGCTGCTGACCGCCGGTTGGCTCATGCCCAAGGCCTGGGCAACGGCTGAAACCCGTTTGAGCAGCAGCACATGGTGGAACACCACCAACAGGTTCAGGTTCAGGTTCAGACGCGAGATTTCCATGACTATTTGATTATCGAATATCAATTATTCAGGAAATCCGATTTACTTAAATCATGAAAGTGCGCATGATGCGCCCCGAGTTTTGTCAAGGAGGCAGCATGCACGAGCAAACCATTCGCTGGGAGAGGGCCGACTCCAGTCGCGTACCTTTCGCCGTCTACACGAACCAGGACAGCCACCGTAAGGAACTGGATCGGCTGTTCTACGAGAACCACTGGTCCTACGTGGGTCTGGAAGCGGAAATCCCGAACGCCGGTGATTTCAAGCGCACGGTCATTGGCGAACGCTCGGTCATCATGACGCGTAGCCAGGATGGTCAGATTCATGTGGTGGAAAACGTCTGTGCCCATCGCGGCATGGCCTTCTGCCGTGAGCGCCACGGCAACAGGAAGGAACTGGTGTGCCCGTACCATCAATGGAGCTACGCCCTGGATGGCAGATTGCAGGGCGTTCCCCTGCGTCGCGGTGTGCGGCAGGAGGGGCAGGTCAAAGGCGGCATGCCCGCTGATTTTGATCCGAAGGAGCACGGGCTGACCCAGCTCAGGGTCGCGACGCGCGGCGGGGTGGTGTTTGCCTCTTTCGACCACCGCGTTGAGGCGCTGGAAGACTACATGGGTCCCACGATCCTCAAGTACTTTGACCGGCTCTTCAACGGTCGCCAGCTCAAGCTCCTGGGCTACAACCGTCAGCGCATTCCGGGCAACTGGAAACTCATGCAGGAAAACATCAAGGACCCCTACCACCCGGGTCTGCTGCACACCTGGTTCGTGACTTTCGGTCTCTGGCGCGCCGACAACAAATCCGAACTGCGCATGGACGCCCACCACCGTCATGCCGCGATGATTTCGACCCGCGGCACCGGTGGCCAGACCGGAGGCGACAAGGCCCATATCACTCAAGTCAGCAGCTTCAAGGAAAGCATGAAACTCAACGACCCCAGCTTCCTGGACATCGTTCCGGAAGATTGGTGGCGTCTGGGTGACGAAATGCCTACGGCAGTGATGTTG
>VERU01000050.1 GCA_018882485.1 Rhodoferax sp.
GCCCAGGGTCATGGCGTGCTGGAACCCATCCGTCAGGTGGGGGCGATGCGCTTGTCCGATCTGCTGGAAGTCGAGCCGCAGAAGGACCGGATACAACGCAACACCCGGCAGTTCGTCGAGGGCCGGCCCGCCAACAACGTGCTGCTGACCGGGGCCCGCGGAACCGGCAAGTCCTCGCTGGTGCGCGCTTGCCTCAACGAGTATTCCGACCGAGGGTTGCGGCTCATCGAGGTCGACAAGTCGGATCTGGTGGACCTGCTGGACATCGTGGACGTGGTGGCTGCGCGACCGGAAAGATTCATCGTTTTCTGCGATGACCTGAGTTTCGAGCAGGGCGAATCGGGCTACAAGGCCCTGAAATCGGTGCTGGACGGCTCGGTGTCGGCCGCGGCGCCCAATCTGCTGATTTACGCCACCAGCAACCGCCGCCACCTGCTGCCCGAGTACATGGCCGACAACCTCAGCTACCAGCACACCGATGACGGCGAGGTGCATCCCGGCGAGGTGGTGGAAGAAAAAATTTCCCTGTCCGAGCGGTTCGGGCTGTGGGTCAGCTTTTATCCCTTTTCCCAGCCCCAGTACCTGGCCATTGTGGGTCAGTGGCTGGCCTCGTTCGGCGTTTCGGCGGCCCGGATCGAGTCGGCCACGCCGCAGGCCCTGGTGTGGGCCCTGGAGCGTGGCGCCCGCAGCGGCCGAGTGGCCTACCAGTTTGCCCGTGACTTTGCCGGTCGGCTGGATGCCGGCACGGCATGAACCGGACGCTGGCGCCGGACGGATCGGAGGTGCTGGTTGCCGACGGCCACCTGGGCCGCCAGGGCGGGGCCGACCGATCGGTGGTCGAGGTGGCGGTCGGGGTGCTGGTGCAGGAGGATGGTCGGTTTCTCCTGGCCTCCCGTCCGCAGGGCAAGGTTTACGCCGGATACTGGGAGTTTCCGGGTGGCAAGCTGGAGTCCGGCGAGACCGTGCTGCAGGCACTGTCCCGGGAACTGCAGGAAGAATTGGGCATCCGGGTGACCGATGCCCAGCCCTGGCGCACCGATCTGGTGGATTACCCCCATGCGCTGGTCCGCCTCCACTTTTGCAAGGTGCGGCATTGGCAGGGAGAGTTGCAGATGCGCGAATCCCAGCAGTTGGCCTGGCAACGTCTCCCGGTCGATGTGGTTCCGGTGCTGCCGGGCACGGTGCCCGTGCTGCAGTGGCTGGCGGCTGAGCAGGGGTACTCAGGCGCTACGCATTCAGTAGCAACAAATCCTTAGCGGACCTGGCCTTGAGGCCTTATTTGCCTCTGATTTATTGCGCCGACGGGTTGTCGTCGTCTTCGCGTGCACGGTCGGCCAGGCGGAAGCTTTCGCTGGCCCAGGCACCCAGATCCAGCGCCTTGCACCGCTCGGAGCAAAACGGCCGGTAGGCGTTGGTGCTGCTGTACATCGCCGGGTTGCCGCAGCCCGGGCATCGGACCGAGGTGGCAGGCCTGCTGCTGGGTGCGGGATGGAGGGTCACAGGCACAGTGCCATCTCGAAGGCCGTGTCGTCGGTGGATGGCACCCACCGTCCCTCGTCGGTCTGGCGCATCAGCCGGATCGATACCGCCAGCCGGTTGCCGCTGATCTCGGGGATCAGTCCCAGTGCCGGGTCCAGTGCCAGCCGCAGCATCTGGAAGGTGCGGCCCTGCGGCAGGTTCTGCTGGAACTGGCCCCCGTTCGCGATCACTTTTTGCGGGGTGCCGGCATCGCGCAGCAGTTTGAGCAGCAGCCGGATGGAATCGGCCATGGGCAGCAGCGTGCCGATCCAGGTGGCCAGGTCCTGGCGGCGCCGCTCGCCGGGGAGATGCTTCCAGGCATGGTAGGCCGGCAGGTCGAACTCGCACGTGCCGCCCGGGATCGCGATGCGGTTGCGCAACGCCGTCAGCCATTCGTTGTCGGCCAGCCCCTGCCCCGCCTTGCCTGTCTGTCCCGTCATGGCCTCGTGGCAGCGATCAAGTTGGGCGATCACCTGTTCGAGCGCCGGCTGGGAGATGGCGGGGTTGTCGCGGTAGGCCTCCAGTAGGGACTTCTGCCGGTCCAGGTCCTTCAGCAGGTCCGAGCGCAGATCGGACCGGGCGGCCACTTCGATGATCTCGAACATCGTGGCCAGTGCGCAATGGTGATCGATCGCGTCGTCCCGGGAGGCCAGGTGCGACAGGCGGATGAACAGGTGCTCCAGCCGCAGGTAGGTGCGGATGCGCTCGTGGAAGGGGTACTCGTAAAGAATCACGCTGCTCGGTCGGTGCGGGACAGGCCGATACAACCCGTCCGTGGATCGATCATAGCCCGAAGCGGTGCCACAACCACCGGACCTGTTGCCGCAGTCCGGCCCGATCGATGCCGTGGTTGACGATCACCGCGTCGGCGGCGGCCAGGCGCTGCGCGCGGCTGGCCTGGGCCACGATGATGCGCTCGACCTCGGCGCGCGACAGGCCATTGCGCGCCATGACCCGCTGCACCTGCTCCTGCTCCTCGCAATCGATCACCAGCACCCGGTCCACCTGTTGTCGCCAGCGGCCCGATTCCACCAGCAGCGGGACGTCGTACACCACGCAGCGACAGCCGCTGGCCAGTGCCTGCGCCGTTCGCTCGCGAACCGCCTGCCCGACCAGCGGGTGCACGATGGCCTCCAGGCGCTGGCGGGCCTGGGGGTCCGCGTAGGCCAGTGCGCGCATGCGGTCCCGGTCCAGCGCTCCGTCGGGCGTGATGAAGTCGGCTCCAAAGATCCGGGCGATGGCATCGATGGCGGATCCACCCGCTGCCGTGCTGGCGCGCGACAGGGCGTCGGCATCGATCAGGGTCGCGCCCAGGTCCGTCAGCATGTCCGCCACCGTGGATTTGCCACTGCCGATGCCACCCGTCAGGCCCAGCCGGATCATGGGAGGATGCGGGTTCACAGACCGATGGCGCGCAGCATGGCGGCGGGCCCTGCCATCAGTGCGGTCAGCCCCGCACCGGCCAGGAAAGGACCGAAGGGCACATAGCCGCCTTCACGCAGGCCGTTGCTGAACTTGAGGGCGATCCCCACCACCGACCCCAGCACCGCGGCCATCAGGATGATGGGGATCAAACCCTGCCAGCCGAACCAGGCGCCCAGCGCGGCGTACAGCTTGAAATCGCCGTAGCCCATGCCGTCCTGGCCGGTTGAGTGACGATGCAGCCACCAGGAAACATCCCAGATCGGGTAGGCAGGGTGTGATTCGCCCTTGACCCATTTGAAGCTCGCGTTGACCAACCAGAGTGAAACATAGCCTGCGGCTGCGCCCCACACGGCGTCCGCCGGGCCGGTGCCGGTCCAGCCCAGAGTCGCCAGCAGCAGCCCGCACCAGACCAGGGGCAGGGTCAGGTCGTCGGGCAGCAGGGTGGTGTCCCAGTCGATCAGGGTGAGTGCCACCAGGCAGGCGCAGAAGCCGGACCAGCCCAGCGCCACCGGCGTGGCCCCCCAGCGCAGGCCGCAGTACAGGAACAGCGCCCCGGTCACCAGTTCCACCAGCGGGTAGCGTGGCGAGATGCGGGTGGAGCAGGCCGAGCAACGGCCCTTCAGGACCAGGTAGCTCAGCACCGGGATGTTTTCGCGCCAGGTGATGGCGTGCCCGCAGGCCGGGCAGCGGGATCTCGGCACGCTCAGGTTGAAGGGCTCCCCCGCCGGCAGGGTCTCGCCGGCCAGTTCGGCGCAGGCACGCCGCTCCTGTGCCTCGATCATCATGGGCAACCGATGGATCACCACGTTGAGAAAACTGCCGATCAGCAGGCCCACCAGACCCAGCAAACCCGCATCGAACGCCGTGGATACCAGCATCACACCACCTGCCCCAGCCTGAAGATCGGAAGGTACATCGCCACCACGATGCTGCCGATGACTGCACCCAGCACCACGATGACGACCGGTTCGAGCAGGCTGGCCAGACCCGCCAGACGCTCGTCCACTTCGGCCTCCAGAATCTCGGCAGCCTTGCCGAGCATGGCGTCCAGTTTGCCGGCCTCCTCACCAATGGCCCCCATTTGCAGCACCATGGGCGGGAACAGGCCGCTGGCGTCCATGGCCACGGTCAGGCTGCTGCCGGTCGATACCGCACGACGGATGCGCTCAGTGCCCGCGACGTAGGGCGCCAGCCCGGCAGCGCCACCCACCGAGTTCAACGCCTCGACCAGCGGCACACCGGCCGAAAACAGGGTGGCGAGGGTACGGGCCCAGCGCGCCACCGCCGCCTTGCGGATCAAGGCGCCGAACACCGGCAACTGCAGCCCCAGTCGGTCGGTGAGCGCCTGCAGCCCGGCATTTCGGCGCCACGCCCTGTACAGCAGGATCCCGCTTGCCGCCAGCCCCAGCAGCAACAGCCAGCCGTGCCGGATCAGGAATTCGCTGGCCGCCATCACGGCCAAGGTGGGCGCTGGCAGGTCGGCGCCAAAGCTGGCAAACACCTCCCGGAAGGATGGCACCACCACGACCAGGATGATGGCCATGACCACCAGGGCCACCAGAAGCACCACCGACGGATACAGCATGGCCGACTTCAGACGGGACTTCATCGCCTCGCTTTTCTCCAGGTGCAGCGCCAGCCGCTCCAGCATCGGGTCCAGCGTGCCGGCCGCCTCCCCCGCTTCCACCAGGTTGCAATACAGCCGGTCGAACCGGCTGGGGTGCCGGCGAAACGCGGCCGACAGGGGGCTGCCGGTTTCGACGTCGGCCCGGATATCGGCGAGCAGCCGCACCATGGCAGGGTTGGCGTGGCCACGCCCGACGATGTCGAAGGCTTGCAGCAGCGGCACACCGGCCCGCATCAGTGTGGCCAGCTGCCGGGTGAAGACGGCGATGTCCCGGGGACGGATCGACGCGCTGCGCACCATGCGCCGCGGCCGGATCCGGGTGGCCGCCAAGCCCTGGCGCCGCAGCGCGCTGCGGGCTTGCACCTCGTCGGCCGCGCGCAGTTCGCCCCGGACTTCCCGGCCGCTGCGGTCCCTGGCTGTCCAGGTGAACCAGGGATCCCGATCGTCCCGTGCCTTGCTGGTGACCATGCGGAGGTGTTGTGAGGGTTGCGTGGGGTGGACCGGACCGTGACCCGCAATGTACTACGCCCGATGGCCGGCCGGGTATCGCACGCCCGCTTGCGGCAGATCAAAGCGTTTGCTGGAAATATGCATGAAACTGCATATTGCGTTACGCAATAGGAAGTAAATTTCATTTTTAGGAGATTCAACCATGAGTGAAGCCACCGAAGCCGTCCGTGACGATCAGTTTGTCGAAGTCAGCTACGACGATGCGATTCCGAACAATGTGAACCTGTCGGACGACCGGCAGTTGCTGCGTGCCCTGGAATCCTGGCACCCCAACTACATCGACTGGTGGAAGGAGATGGGCCCCGAAGGTTTTCAGGAGGCCGACGTGTACCTGCGCACCGCCGTCGGGGTCGATCCCAGCGGTTGGGCCAAGTTCGGCCATGTGAAGATGCCCGATTACCGCTGGGGCATCCTGCTGGCGCCCAAGGAGGAGGGGCGCACCATACCCTGTGGCCGTCACAAGGGCCAGCCCGCCTGGCAGGAAGTGCCTGGCGAGTACCGCGCCCTGCTGCGCAAGCTGATCGTGGTGCAGGGGGATACCGAACCCGCATCGGTTGAGCAGCAGCGCTGGCTGGGCGCCACCGCGCCATCGCTCTACGACATGCGCAACCTGTTCCAGGTGAATGTTGAAGAGGGCCGGCACCTTTGGGCGATGGTGTACCTGCTGGTCAAGTATTTTGGACGGGATGGCCGCGAGGAAGCGCAGGCGCTGCTGGAGCGTCGCTCCGGACACCAGGACAACCCGCGCATTCTGGGGGCCTTCAACGAGCGCACGCCCGACTGGCTGTCGTTCTTCATGTTCACCTACTTCACCGATCGCGACGGCAAGATGCAGCTTGCCGCCCTGGCTCAATCGGGTTTCGATCCGCTCTCGCGCAGTTGCCGTTTCATGCTGACCGAGGAAGCCCATCACCTGTTCGTCGGCGAAACCGGCGTGGGCCGCACCATCGAGGCCACCTGCCAGGCGATGAAGAAGGCCGGTATCACCGATCCATTCGACAAGGAGCGCATCCGCGCCCTGGGTGTGGTGGACCTGCCCACGCTGCAGAAAAAAGCCAACTTCCACATGTCCGTTACGCGCGACCTGTTCGGTTCGGAGATTTCCTCCAACGCCGCCGAGGCCTTCAGCGCCGGTCTCAAGGGCCGCTTCAACGAATCGTCGCTCAGCGACGACCATCAGCTCGAAAACAGCACCTACGCCGTGCTGCGGGTGGTCGATGGCCGATTCGTGACCGAAGAAGTGCCCGCACTGCGCGCCATCAACAGCCGCCTGCTCGACGACTACATCGCCGACTGCCAGGGCGGGATCGACCGCTGGAACAAGGTGATCGAGAAAGCTGGAGTGAACTTCCGGTTCAGCCAGCCGCACAAGGGATTCAACCGCCGCATCGGCGAATTCGCCCAGACCCGCATCAGCCCCGATGGACGTATCCTGTCCGAGCAGGAATGGCAGGCGGGTGTGAACGAATGGCTGGTCAACGACAGCGACCACGCGTTCATCCGATCCCTGATGAAGCCCTGCCACCAACCCGGCCACTACGCCAGCTGGATCGCACCACCGCGAGTGGGTATCAACAACCAGCCGGTGGACTTCGAGTACGTGCGCATCGAGCATTCCTGACGCCACGGTCCGCCGAGAAGGGGCGTCCCAGGCCGCTGTCCCGGTGCACCCCACCCCGCAGGGGCGGCCGATCAGCGGAAGCCTGGCGGTGTGCCATCGGAACCGGTGGCCCGGCTTATGAATCGCCCCCGGTTTCGTGGGGGCTTGTTGGCTACGAAAGCGTTCAGATAAGTGGAGGGCGAGTAGAGCCAGGGTAGAGGCATCCTTTGGGCAGTGACTAAGGCACCTCTAGAAAGAGAAAACCCAGCATTCCGAGAAGACTTGCTGGGTTTGAAGATTCACCAGTGATGAATCAATGGTCGGGGTGAGAGGATTCGAACCTCCGGCCTCTACGTCCCGAACGTAGCGCTCTACCAGGCTAAGCTACACCCCGATGTGCAGCCGAATATTGTAGCAGCGGCGTTGCGATGAACCCCCGCGTGATCCCCCGTGGGCTCAGGACTGGCGCGTGAGCAGCTGGGCCGCCAGCTGGATGCAGCTGTCCGTGTGGGGCGATACCGGCAGTCGCCGGGCCGCGGCCATGGCGCGCTGGGCTTCCTGCTCGGCGGCTGCCCGCGTCGCGTCCAGCGCCCCGGTGGCGCGAACGATGGACACCACCTCGTCCAGCATCTGGGTGTTGCCGGTCTCGATGGCCTCCACCACCACCGCCTTTTGGTCTGCGCTGCCCCGTCGCATGGCGAAGATGAGGGGCAGCGTGGTCTTTCCTTCGCGCAGGTCGTCCCCAAGATTCTTTCCCATCAGGGCGGCGTCGCCTGCGTAGTCCAGCACATCGTCCACGACCTGGAAGGCGGTGCCCAGTGCCTGCCCGTACTCCGCGCAGGCGGCCTCCAGCTCGGTCGGTGCCTGGGCCAGGATCGCACCGACCCGTGCACTGGCCTCGAACAGTTTGGCGGTCTTGGAGCGGATCACCTGCAGATAGGCCGCTTCATCCAGACTGGCGTCATGCATGTTCATGAGCTGCATGACCTCGCCCTCGGCGATCACGTTGGTGGCCTCGGCCAGCACCTCCATCACCCGCATGCTGCGGGCGTCCACCATCATCTGAAAGGCCCTCGAATACAGGAAATCACCGACCAGCACGCTGGCCGGGTTGCCGAAGGTTTCGTTCGCGGTGGCGTGGCCGCGCCGCAGCTTGGAGTCGTCGACCACGTCGTCGTGCAGCAGCGTTGCCGTGTGGATGAATTCGACCACCGCTGCCAGGTTGAAGCGCTCCGCACCCCGGAAACCGAGTGCGCCGCAGGTCAGCAGCAGCAGCGCCGGGCGCAGGCGTTTGCCGCCGGCATCGATGATGTAACGCGCCACCTGACCCACCAGCGGCACCGATGTGTGCAGGCGCTGCGCAATCACCGCATCGACCTCGCGCATGTCCTGTGCGATCAGGGCCAGCGGGTGGCCGGAGCCAGGGGGTATCGTTTCGGGCGAGGGGGACACGACGAGCCGGTGTTTTTCGCAGGATTATAGAAAGATGGCGGTGGCGCATCGCTGCGCCAGCACGGAAAGAGGGGTCAAAAATCAGGCCTTGTGCTATCATCGCCGGCTCTCTGGACGCCTGCCGCCCGGGGAGTTTTCATCGAAGCTCATCGAAGAGGTCCACATGTACGCGGTCATAAAAACCGGTGGCAAGCAATATCGGGTTGCTGCCGGCGACAAAATCAAGGTAGAACAGATTGCTGCGGACGTAGGCCAGGAGATTGTGCTCGACCAGGTTCTGGCGGTCGGCAACGGCGCTGAATTGAAGGTTGGCACACCCTTGGTATCCGGCGCAAGCGTGAGTGTCACGGTGGTGGCACACGGCAAGCACGATAAGGTGCGCATTTTCAAGATGCGTCGCCGCAAGCATTATCAGAAACGTCAGGGTCATCGCCAGCAGTACACCGAACTGCTGGTTGGCGCGATTTCCGGCTAAGGGGAACAGGACATGGCACAGAAAAAAGGCGGCGGCTCGACGCGCAACGGGCGTGATTCCAAGCCCAAGATGCTGGGTGTGAAGGCGTTTGGCGGCCAGACCGTCAGCGCGGGCTCCATCATTGTTCGCCAGCGGGGCACCCGTTTCCATCCGGGCGTCAACGTCGGGGTGGGCAAGGACCACACCCTGTTCGCGTTGGTCGACGGACAGGTGTCCTTTGCCACCAAGGGCGCGCTCAACAAGCACACGGTCAGCGTCACGGCGGCCTGATACGCCCCGGACGGCCGACAAGACCCTGCGCCATGGCGCGGGGTTTTTCATTTGGGCGACCGACAAGCGCACCGGCCCCTTCGTCCAGTCCACACACCATGAAATTCGTTGACGAAGCCTTCATCGACGTGGCCGCTGGCGACGGCGGGGCGGGCTGCGTGTCGTTCCGGCACGAGAAGTACAAGGAATTCGGCGGGCCCAACGGGGGCGACGGGGGGCGCGGCGGGCATGTGTTCGCGGTGGCCGATCCGAGCCTCAATACCCTGGTGGACTACCGTTTTTCGCGCCGCCACGAGGCGCGGCGTGGTCAGCACGGCATGGGCTCGGACATGTTCGGTGCGGCTGGCGACGACATCACGCTGCGCATGCCGGTGGGCACGATCATCTCGGACGCCGATACCGGTGCGGTGTTGACCGAATTGCTGCAGCCCGGCGATGTCGTCACCCTGGCCAAGGGGGGCGATGGCGGCTTCGGCAACATGCGCTTCAAGAGCGCCATCAACCGGGCGCCGCGCCAGAAGACGCCGGGTTGGCCGGGCGAGCGCAAGAGTCTCAAGCTCGAGCTCAAGGTGCTGGCCGATGTCGGTTTGCTGGGTCTGCCCAACGCCGGCAAGTCCACCCTGATCTCGGCCATCTCGAACGCCCGCCCGCGGATCGCGGACTACCCGTTCACCACCTTGCACCCCCATCTCGGCGTGGTCCGGGTCGGACCGGAGCAGAGCTTTGTGGTGGCCGACCTGCCCGGCCTGATCGAGGGCGCCTCCGAAGGCGCGGGACTGGGGCACCTGTTCCTGCGGCATCTGCAGCGCACGCGGCTGCTGCTGCATGTGGTCGACCTGGCGCCCTTCGATGACAGCGTGGATGCGGTGGCCCAGGCGCGGGCCCTGGTCGCCGAACTCAGGAAGTACGACCAGGCCCTGTACGACAAGCCGCGCTGGCTGGTCCTGAACAAGCTCGACATGGTGGATCAGGCCGATCGGCCGGCCCGTGTGCGGGACTTCGTACGGCGCCTGCGTTTCAAGGGGCCGGTGTTCGAGATTTCGGCCCTGACCCGCGAGGGCTGCGAACCGCTGATCCAGTCGGTCTACCAGCACCTGAAGGCGCAGTCCGAAGCGGCGCGGCCGGTTGACCAGCCGGATCCGCGTTTCACGGCCCAGCCGGACGCCGGGTCGTCGCCATGATTTTGATAGCAAACTATCCATGCTCCGTAAGGGCTGGATGCCGATTTTTTGGATAAATGATGTCAGCTGGTTTGCGCGAGGCACGGCGCATCGTGGTCAAGGTGGGCTCCAGCCTGGTCACCAACGAAGGCCGGGGCCTGGACGAAGCCGCCATCGGCGAATGGTGTCGCCAGATGGCCGCGCTGGTGGCGTCCGGGCGGGAGCTGATCATGGTCTCCAGCGGCGCGATCGCCGAGGGCATGAAGCGCCTGGGCTGGGCCGTGCGGCCCCGGGAGATCCACGAGCTGCAGGCCGCTGCGGCCGTCGGGCAGATGGGTCTGGCCCAGATGTACGAGACCAAGCTGCGCGAACACGGGCTGGGCAGTGCCCAGGTGCTGCTGACCCATGCCGATCTGGCCGACCGCGAGCGCTACCTGAACGCGCGCTCGACCCTGCTGACGCTGCTCAAGCTCGGGGTGCTGCCCGTCATCAACGAAAACGACACCGTGGTCAACGACGAGATCAAGTTCGGTGACAACGATACCCTGGGTGCGCTGGTGGCCAACCTGGTGGAGGC
>VERU01000516.1 GCA_018882485.1 Rhodoferax sp.
CCCTGCTGCCTGCCCGGTCGGCATGAACCCGGTCGCCACGACGGCCAGCACCGCCAGAATCCACCCCAGATAGCCCGCCCATACGGGCCGATTCACCACCTGACCCGTCAACAGGCTGGCACTGACCTGAGCCAGGCGCACCACGTCCACCGCGCCGGGCCGGTCAAGGGTCGGCACGGTTGCAGGATCAAGCCCGGTCGCCGTCAATCCGACGAATACCGTGCGTCCCGCCCAGCGCTCGGCCGGCACCTTGCCACTGAGCACATCCTGCAACGATTCCACCCTCACCGACGCGCCGGACGCGTGACGGACGGGCCGAGGCCGAACCCGCCCCGCCTCATCCGGGATGACCTCCCGCCCGCCCAACACCAGCGGTGAACCCGGCCTCCCATTCAGGTCCGGGGGATTGCGCCCTTGCGCACGCAGTGCCGCGAGCCATGCCACCGAGGGCAGTGCCTGTGCACCATGATTGATCCAAAGGGCCTCCCGACGCACCACGCCATCGCGATCCGGGAAGACAGCGGCATGCCCGGTGCCTAACGCCGACAAAACAAAGGGTGCGGCTGGAAGCACGCCGTCGGCCACAGTCGGCCAGAGCACACCGGAGACCGCCGGGGCGCTCTTGCGCAAGTGCGGTGGCAGAGGGGGGATGGGCGGATCCGTGGGTGTCGCGGCCCGGTAGCCTGCCACCAGCAGCACATTTCCGGCACGAGCCAGGCTGCGCACCAGCTGTGCATCCACATCCAGCAGCTCTTCAGACTGCTCGACAAGATCCGCCAGCCGACGTTCGACGGGACCCAGAGGAGCGCCTGAAGCGGCGGCGGCGAGCAGGCCCTTCATGCGCCGCAGCACGGCCAGCCCCGGATCGCTCTGCACATCTGCCAGGGGAATGGCCAACACGATCGTCTTGGCCCGGGCCGCCGACAGCCGGTCGATCAGCGTGGCGTACACATCACGGGACAGCGGCCATCGACCCAACTTGTCGAGCGACGCCCGATCGACGCCGATGACGCTAACCCATTCGTCCTCGGGCAGCGGACCTCGCTGGGAGGCCACATCGAGCAGCGCGGTCTCCCAGCGGTCCTCTGTGGCAGACAGCCCGTAGGCGGTCAGCACCAACGCCGCGACCGCCACGACGAGCCAGCGCTGCGGTGACATCAAGGATCGCAAACGGGACAGTTTCAGGACCATGGGCGGTGTGGCCACACCTAGCCACTTCAGGTCATTGTAGGCACGGCAGCCCGCCGGGGGAGGGCGTCAGGTCAGCCCGCTCAAGCCGGCGATCAGGCCGCTTCTGCGGTCCGTCTCTTCATGGCCAGACCGACCGACAGCACCAGCACGGCGCCCAGCGCGGCCGACCCGTAATGCAGCCAGGGATAGGCTTTGACCAGGGCCACCAAGGCGTTGTCGCTGGCGATGGTCTCGCCCCCAACCCAACCGATGAGCCCAGCCCCTGCGAATACGATCGCCGGGAAGCGCTCCATCAGCCGGATCATCAGGGTGCTGCCAAAAATCACCAGAGGGATGCTGATCGCCAGGCCGATGACCAGCAGGGTCACACTGCCCTTGGACGCCGCAGCCACTGCAATCACGTTGTCCAGGCTCATGACCAGATCGGCCACGAGGATGGTGCGTATGGCCGTCACCAGCCCGCCCCCCGAGGAGGAGTGCCCGGCTTCATCCTCGTCCCCCTGGCCCAGGAGCTGGACCCCGATCCACAGCAGCAGCAGCCCGCCGATGATCTGCAGATAGGACAGCGCCATCAGTTTGGCCGCCATCACGGTCAACCCGATGCGCAGCACCACCGCCAGGGCGGAGCCCCAGAATATGGCGCGTTTCTGTTGCTGAGCTGGCAGGCTGCGCGCTGCCAGGGCGATCACCACCGCGTTGTCACCGGACAGGATGATGTTGATCCAGCAAATCTCCAGCAGACCGATCCAGAACTCGGTGCTTTGCAGGACTTCCATCGTCGACTCCTCGCCAGGTTGCAATGACGCCTCGGCCGCCGGGTCGCCTCATGCAACCTCGTCGGACGGACCAGGGAACCAAGTTTACTGGCACAAACGCCGGCGATGGTCGCGCCGACGTGACGCTTGGGCCGCAGAATGCTAAATCAGGGTCTTGAGCAATTTGCCCATTTCGGACGGGTTGCGGGTGATCCGGAAGCCGCACTCTTCCATGATGGCCAGCTTGGCGTCCGCCGTGTCCGCGCCGCCCGAGATCAGGGCGCCGGCATGGCCCATGCGCTTGCCAGCCGGTGCCGTCACGCCGGCGATGAAGCCGACGATGGGCTTCTTCATGTGGGCCTTGCACCAGCGGGCCGCTTCCGCTTCATCGGGGCCGCCGATCTCGCCGATCATGATCACGGCATCGGTGTCCGGATCGTCGTTGAACATGCGCATGACGTCGATGTGCTTGAG
>VERU01000517.1 GCA_018882485.1 Rhodoferax sp.
CTCATCGACCAGGAACTTGATCTTGTACTTCCCGATCTCGACCGTGTCGTTGTGGGTGAGAAGCTGCTTCTTGATCGCCTTGCCGTTGATGTAGGTGCCGTTGGTGCTGTTGAGGTCTTCGATGAAGACGTCGGCACCGACCATCTGCAGCACCGCATGCTCGCCGCTGACGGCCAGGTTGTCGAACACGATGTCGTTGTAGGGTCGCCGGCCCAGGGTCGTGCGCGCCTTGCTGAGGACGGCCTCCTTGACCACCACCCCATCGATGGATATCAGCAGCTTGGGCATTGCACCATCTCCCCTTCTTGGACCCTCACGATTCAGGAGCTCGACTGCAGCGCCTGGCGGGTCGGCTGACGGGCTCCGCCCTCCAGCGCCTCCAAGCGGACCAGCACCACGCTGATATTGTCCCGCCCACCACCGGCATTGGCCAGTTCGATCAGAACCTGGGCCTGCTGCGTCAGACCCAGGTCCTGCCGCAACACCCCGGCAATCGTGGTGTCCCGGACCATGTCGGTCAATCCATCGGAACAGAAGAGGTACAGATCCCGAGCCCGCAGGTCGAGCTGCTGGATCTCCATGCGGGCCACGGGCTCCACACCCAGCGCGCGGGTCACGAGGTTGCGATGCGGCGACCACCAAGCCTGCTCGGGGGTGATCGCACCCTTGTCGATTTCCTGCTGCAGGACCGAATGGTCCCGCGTGAGCTGCAGCAGCTCCCCGGCGCGCCACCGGTAGCAGCGCGAATCCCCGATATGGCCCAACACCAGCCCCTCGTCCCGGAACAGACCCAGAACCAGCGTGGTGCCCATACCCGACAGAGCCGGATGGCTCTGTCCGGCCTGGTGCAGCCGCCGATTGGCCAACGCCACACTGGATTCAACGCTTCGGCAGGCACTCGCCAGCGCCTCGGGATCGCCCGCTTGCGGCAGGCTCGAGGGCAGTTCGGCTCGGATGACCCCGACCGCCATGCGGCTGGCCACCTCCCCCGACTGGTGTCCTCCCATGCCGTCGGCCAGTACGGCCAGGGCCAGCGTGTCGTCAAACCACACCGCGTCCTCGTTGTTGTCCCGGCACAGACCGCGATCGGACAGCGCCACGATGTGGCATTTCATGGCGACTTCCCGGGTTTGCCACCGCTGCGCACACCCGCACCGGCCGACCCACCTCGGACCGGGGTCGGTGCAGCGCCGTCGGGAGCTTGGATCTGGGTCGGGGCAAACCCGAAACCGCTGTCCGAGAACGGGTCCTGCGCCGCCTGCTGACCCAGCTCCGCGGCCAGCCGGTACAGGTCCTGCGCCACATCGTCGCCATCCTGGTAGCGCCGATCGGGTTGCTTGTCCAGCAGCCGGGCCACCAGTTCGGCCAGCGGCTGCGGCAGGTTGGGGTTGAGTGCGCGGATGTCCGGCGCGTCCTCGGTGGCAATGCGCCGCTCGAGCTCGGCCAGGGACTCGCCGACCAAAGGCAGCACACCCGTCAGCATCTGGTACAGGGTGACGCCCAGGGAGTAGAGATCGGACCGCAGATCGACCGCAGTCCCCGCGCATTGCTCGGGCGACATGTAACCGGGCGTGCGGGCTGCATCGCTGGCAGGCGACCTGGAGCCACCCAGGTGGGCGATACCGAAATCCGTGACCTTCAGGGTGTCACTGTCGCGGTCGTAGAGGATATTGGCCGGCTTGACATCGCGATGCACGACCTGTTGCCGGTGGGCAAAGGCCAGCGCCTGTCCGATGCGGGCCGCGATGGACAGCGTCAGCGTCAGGGGGAGCAGATGCCCCGGTCGACACCAGGCCCCCAGGTCCTGGCCTCCCAGGTATTCCATGGCAATGTAGGCCATGCCGTCCTGTACACCCGAGTCGAGGATCTGGACGATGTTGGGGTGACGCAGATGGCCTGCAGCCTTGGCCTCGTGCAGAAACCGGTCCCGCGCGCCCTGCCAGTCGGCGCCGGCGTAGCGTGCCGGCAGATCAAGCAACTTGAGGGCCACCTGGGTCTGGCTGCGGGTATCGATCGCGCGGTAGACACTGGCCTTGCCGCCCTTGCCGATCAGGCGTCCGATGCGGTAGGGACCGAGCCTGCGGCCGGCCATGCGCCCCAAAGCAGTACAGCCGTCAAAAGGGAGAGTCCGGCCTTGTGCAAAGGAGTGTTCTTCATTTTCATGTTTGCAAATATAACACAGGTGGCTTAACGGGCATCCTTTACCGGCATTTTTGCGTAGCGGTTATTATTCTGTAAAACAATCAACGTTGTGATGACCGTTATCAGGTGTACCGGCATACGGAATCTCGCGGAAGCCGATGGTCCGGTTATAATGGCGAAGTATAAGAGCACTCCTGCGAAAAAGATTCGTGTGTTGCGTGATGAGTATTTTTGGAAAAGCCAGAAAAAACATCCGGTCAGGCAAATCAACGT
>VERU01000518.1 GCA_018882485.1 Rhodoferax sp.
GATGAACAGGTCGCGCTGCGGCACATAGGCCTCGGGCTGGTAGTAGTCGTAGTAGCTGACGAAGTATTCGACCGCATTGCGCGGAAAAAACTCGCGAAACTCGCTGTACAGCTGGGCAGCCAGCGTCTTGTTGGGCGCAAACACGATCGCCGGCCGCCCCAGGCGGGCGATCACATTGGCCATGGTATAGGTCTTGCCCGAACCGGTGACTCCCAGCAGCGTCTGAAAGGATTCCCCGTCCAGCACCCCGGCGACCAGCTGATCAATGGCTTTCGGCTGATCGCCAGCCGGGGGATAGGGCTGGAAGAGTTCGAAGGGAGAGCCGGGATACCGGACGAATTCGCCGGGTGTTGGCACCGGCGCGGCCTGTGGGCTGTCGGTCTGGGGCAAGATCATGGGGCAGCAGTCAGGGCTCTTGCAGGCCGACCTCCGAGGCCAGCGGGTGGGCTTCGGCCGGATGGGCACGCGGTATAGTTGGCAGGTCGGGAATTTTCTCACGGAGCCGCCGGCAACGCCTGCGCCGCTCAGTCTCAGGAGCCGCCAAGGGCGGGTGATCCCCACGATGGAAAACGAAATCAAACCACCCCTGGACCAGGACGTCAACCTGCCCATTCCCGCACCTGCGGGGCTGGTACCGGCGCATGATCGGCGCCAGCATGAACGCCGGGTGCTGCGCACACCGGCCAAGCTGCAGTTTGGCAACCAGCCGGCCATGGACGCGCGGACCCTGGACGTGAGCGTCAGCGGACTGGGACTGGTGGCGCCCGTGAACCCGCCCCAGGGAACACCCTGCTCGGTGAAGTTCGCCGTACCCACGCAGGCAGACCGGTTTGTCACTCTGAGCGCGCAGGCCGTCGTGACCCACAGCGTCTATGTCCGCAACGAGGATGGTTTCAAGCTGGGGCTGATGTTTTCCGACCTGCCCTTTGAAGCGGGCGCCATCATCCTGCGCTACGTCAAGCGATTCCCGCCCGCGACCTCGACCTGATCGCTGCCCGGGGCACGTCAGGGCCCCACTTATTCAATCCAGGATCTCATATGTCTCTTTTTTCCGCTGTCGAAATGGCGCCCCGTGACCCGATTCTGGGTCTGAACGAGCAGTTTGCAGCCGACACCCACCCCGCCAAGGTGAATCTGGGCGTGGGCGTGTACTACGACGACGAGGGCAAACTCCCCCTGCTGGCCTGCGTGCAGGCCGCCGAAAAGGCCCTGATGCAGACCCCCAAGGCGCGCGGCTACCTGCCCATCGATGGCATTGCAGCCTACGACAAGGGGGTCAAGGCCCTGGTCTTCGGCGCCGAGTCCGAGCCGGTGCGCACCGCCCGTGTTGCCACGGTGCAGGCCATCGGTGGAACGGGTGGACTCAAGATCGGAGCCGACTTCCTGAAGCGACTCGTCCCGTCGGCCAAGGTGCTGATTTCCAACCCCAGCTGGGAAAACCACCGGGCTCTGTTCACCCAGGCCGGATTCGAGGTGGGCGATTACCGCTACTACGACGCCGCCCGGCGTGGCATCGACCTGTCCGGCCTGCTGGCCGACCTGGGAGCCGCCGCCGCCGGCACCATCGTCGTGCTGCATGCCTGCTGCCACAACCCGACAGGGTACGACCTCGACGCCGCCCAGTGGGACCAGGTGGTGACGGTGTGCAAGGAACGGGGCCTGGTGCCCTTCCTGGATATGGCCTACCAGGGTTTTGGCCAGGGCCTGACGCAGGATGGCGCCGTGGTGCAGAAGTTCGTTGCTGCGGGCATGGGTTTTTTCGTATCCACATCCTTCAGCAAGAGCTTCAGCCTTTACGGCGAGCGGGTAGGCGCCCTGAGCGTGCTGTGCGACAACCAGGCAGAAGCCGACCGTGTGCTGTCGCAGCTCAAGATCGTCATTCGCACCAACTACAGCAATCCGCCCACACACGGGGGCGCCGTGGTTGCCGCGGTACTGTCGGACCCGGGCCTGCGCGCCCAATGGGAGGCCGAGTTGGGTGAAATGCGGGCCCGCATCAAGACCATGCGACACAAGCTGGTGGACGGCTTGAAAGCGGCCGGCGTGCGCCAGGACATGGGTTTCATCACCCAGCAGGTGGGCATGTTCAGCTATTCGGGCCTGACCCGGGACCAGATGGTGCGCCTGCGCTCTGAATTCGGCGTGTACGGCACCGACACCGGGCGGATGTGCGTGGCGGCTCTCAACAGCCGCAACATCGACCACGTCTGCGCCTCGATTGCAAAGGTGCTGGGCTGATGAGAGCCTTTGTCACCTGCCAGCAAGCTTTCAGCGGGTAAAATTGCTGCACCGCACCAATTGGGAATAGGCCATGCTTTACCAACTGTATGAATCCCAACGTTCGCTGATGGAGCCCTTCGCCGATCTGGCGCAGTCGGCGGCCAAGGTGTACAGCAATCCGTTGACCCTGCT
>VERU01000519.1 GCA_018882485.1 Rhodoferax sp.
GCGCCGAGGGGCACCGACAACGGCGGCGCCGAGCCGTCAGGACGCGTCGAGGTTGATGTTGCGGTCCTGGGCGAGCCGCGTCCAGCGGGCGATGTCCGCCCGCATGTACTGGGCGAAGGCCTCGGGCGACATGGGGCGCGGCTCCAGCGCCTCCACCGATAGCTTCTCGCGCAGGTCGGGCAGCTTCAGAACCTGCTCCAGCGACTGGTTGAGCGTCGCGACCACGGCGGACGGGAGGTTGGCCGGTCCCACCACGCCGTACCACTGCTCGGCATCGAAGCCCTTGAAGCCGACTTCGTCCATGGTCGGCACGTCCCTGAGCAGCGGATGGCGGCTGCGACCCGTGACCGCCAGGGGGCGAACCCGGCCCGAGCGGATGTGCGGCATGGCGGCGGCCAGCCCGGGAAACATGGCCTGCGTCTGGCCGGCGATCAGGTCGGTGAAGGCCGGCGCGATGCCCCGGTAGGGAATGTGGACCATGAAGCTGTTGACCTGCTGCTTGTACAGCTCCATCGACAGGTGGGTCAGCGAACCCGCCCCGGCCGAGCCATAACTCAGGCGTCCCGGGTTGCGCCGCAGGTAGTCGCCCAGTTCCTTGAGGCTGTTGATCGGCAGGCCGCTGGTGACCACGAGCACGTTGGGCGTGGCGCCGATCATGCCGACCGGGGTGAAATCCCGGATCGGGTCGTAGGGCACCTTGCGGGTGGCCGGGCTCGTGCCATGGGTGGCCACATAGCCCTGCATCAGGGTGTAGCCGTCGGCCGGCGCCCGCGCCGTGACCTGGCAGGCGATGATGCCGCCGCCGCCCGCCTGGTTGTCCACCACGAAATTCTGGTTGAGCGCCTTGCCCCAGCGCTCGGTCACGGTGCGCCCCACCATGTCGCTGCCACCGCCGGCCGCCACCGGCACGATGTAGCGGATGGAGCGGGCCGGAAAAGCCGCCTGGGCCAGCAGGGTGGCCGGCAGGCCGCTCAGGGCCGCCGTGGCGGCGAGGAGGTTGCGTCGTTTCATGAAAGACTCCGGTCGGTGACGGGATCGTCAACTGTCAACAGCATAAACCGAAAGCCCATGCGCCCGTCCTCCGCCCGGCGCCGACCCTCAGCCGCGCGAGGCCATCAGCAGCACCACCAGCGCCCCGGCACCGCCATCGGCGGGGCGGGCCTGCACGAAGGCCAGCACCTCCTGCTTCTGCACCAGCCAGGCATGGACCCGGTTCTTGAGCACCGGCGTCTTGCCGGGCGAGCCCAGACCCTTTCCATGCACCACCCGCACGCAGCGCAGACCCTGGCGATGGGCCTCGCGGATGAACTGGCCCAGCCGCTCGCGCGCGTCGTCGCGGCGCAGTCCGTGCAGGTCGAGCTGGCGCTGGATCGTCCAGTCGCCCCGGCGCAGCTTGCGGGTGACGTCGGGCCCGATGCCCGGCCGGCGAAAACTCAGGTGCTCGTCGGTGTCGAGCAGGGTCGCCACATCGAATTCGTCGCTGATGGCCTCCTGCAGCACCGCCTGCTCGTCGCGCTGGTACTGCATCTCGCGGGGCGCGGAGCGCTCCTGCTTCAGGAGCACCCGACCCTTGTCCGGCAAGGGCTGGACGGCTCCAGCGGCCTTGCGGAACAGATCCTGCTCGGATTGCGTACGCCGCTCCTGCTGCTGCCGCTCGAGGGCCTGGGCCGCCTCCCGCGCCCGTTGCTCGGCCAGCGCCTTGCGCACCTCCTGCAGGTCGGCCAGTGAAGAGAACGTGGCCCCCACGCTCCCCGCTGCGCGAGGTTCGCTGCCCCCCGGGGGGGCTTTCGCAGCTTGGGGCGGCCCGGCGCTGCTCATGCGGGCCCCCACGCTCCCCGCTGCGCGAGGTTCGCTGCGCTTGGAGGGGGGCTGCGCAGTGGGGGTTGGGCCGGCGGGTCGGCCGGTTGCGGGGCGGCTCACAGCAGACCCTTTTCGGCCATGGAGAGCGACTGGCCGGGCGCGACGATGATGTGGTCCAGCACGCGCACATCGATCAGGGCCAGCGCGGCCTTCAGGGTCTGGGTCAGGTATTCGTCGGCGCGCGACGGGTTGACCGTGCCGCTGGGGTGGTTGTGCGCCAGCACCCCCGCGGCCGCCTCGTGCCCGAGCGCCTGCTTGACGACCTCGCGGGGGTAGACGCTGGTCTGGGTCAGGGTGCCGCGAAACATCTCCTCCATGGCCAGCAGCCGGTTCTGCGCGTCCAGGAACAGCACCGCAAAGACCTCGTGCGGCCGGGCCGCCAGGTGCAGTTGCAGGTAGTGCTTGACCGTGTCGGGCGTGGCAAATACCGTGCGTTCACGCAGCTGCTGGCGCAGCGCCCGGCGCGCCAGCTCCAGCACGGCCACAATCTCCGAGCGCTTGGCAGGGCCCAGGCCCTTGACGCGCCGCAGGTCATCGGCGGTGGCGTTGAGC
>VERU01000051.1 GCA_018882485.1 Rhodoferax sp.
TGCTGGGGCTGGGGCTGGTATCCGGGCTGGGGCTGAACACCGCGCAGGGGCAGACCAGCGAGCCGGCCCCGGGCACAGGTCTGCCTCTGTGGGAGATCGGGCTGGCGGGTGCGGCGCTGTCGCAACCGGCCTATCCGGGCGCGGCCGATCGCGCGCAGCGCCTGCTGGGCGCACCCTATCTGGTGTACCGGGGCGAAACCCTGCGGGTGGACCGCGGCAGCGCCGGGCTGCGCGCGATCCGCACACCGAATTTCGAGCTGGATGTGGGGTTTTCCGGCTCACTGGGCTCGCGTGCCGAAGACGTGGCCGCCCGGCGGGGCATGGCCGACCTGGGAACCCTGGTCGAATTCGGACCGCGCCTCAAATGGAACCTGGGCCCCGCCGATGGCCCGACGCGATGGCGCCTGGAGTTGCCGGCGCGCGGCGTCTTCGACCTGAGCAATGGCCTGGCGCAGCGTGGTATCGCCATCGAGCCCGAATGGCTGCTGGAGCACCGCACCGCGGGCGGTCTTCGCACCAGTGCCGGTCTGGGCGTTGTCTGGGGCAACCAGCGACTGGCCGACACCTTCTACCGGGTCGACGCGGGCGAGGCCACCGCCGATCGGTCAGCCTACGCGGCGCGACCGGGTCTGATGGCCTGGCGGCTCTCTGCGTCGGTCTCGCAGCAGCTGGCGCCGGGGCTGCGGCTGTTCGGCTATGGCCGGCTCGACAGCCTGACCGGGGCCGCCAACCGCGACAGCCCGCTGGTGCAGCGGGCCAGTGGCCTCACCGTCGGACTGGCGCTGGCCTACACCTGGAAACAATCGACCGAGCGCGCGAGCGACTGAAAGACTCAGGCGGGGGCCGGTTCCTGGGCAGCCAGGCGACGCAGCACCTGTTCGAACACCTCGGGAGGCTGGCCGCCCGAAATCAGGTGCCGCTGGTTGATCACCACCCCTGGCACCGCCTGGATGCCGGCCTGCAGCCAACGCCGCTGTTGCTGGCGCACCGCCTGCGCCCAGGCGTCGCCGGACAGCACCTCGGCCGCGCGGGCAGCGTCCAGCCCCGCCTCGGCTGCCGCCTGGCACAGCACCGCATGCGACTCGGGGCTGAGGCCCTGGGTGAAATACGCCCGCAGCAGCGCCTTCTTGAGGGCCCGCTGCGCCGGCGGCGGGCCCTCCTCGGCGGCCCAGTGCAGCAGGCGATGGGCGTCAAAAGTGTTGTAGATGCGGCTGCGTCGATCGAGCCGGAATTCGAAACCGACTTCGGCGCCCCGCTGTCGGATCATCTCGCGGGCGGCCTCCTGCTGGGCCGGCGTGGAGCCGTATTTCTGATGCAGGTGTTCGCCCATGTCCTGCCCGCCCGGCGGCATGGCCGGATTGAGCTCGAAGGGCTGGAAATGGATGTCGGCGCCGATATCGGGGGCCAGGCGCTGCAGCGCCTGCTCCAACGCGCCCAGTCCGATGGCGCACCAGGGGCAGGACACGTCCGAAACAAAATCGATGTGCAGCAAGGTCGGCATGGCAAGTCCCAGTCGGTATAGTGTGGCGCACGGTAGCACAGCATGACCCTACGAAAGACCCGACTCGACGGCCTGGCCGTCTCCCTGCTGCTGGCCTGCTGCATGTTCTGGGGTTTCCAGCAGGTGCTGGCCAAGGCCACGCTGCCGGAAATCGCGCCGGTCTTCCAGGTCACGCTGCGCATGGTGGGGGCACTGCTGCTGCTGCTGGTCTGGTGCCGCTGGCGGGGCATCGCGCTGTTCGGCCGTGACGGCTCGCTCGCGGCCGGGCTGCTGGCGGGCCTGCTGTTCGCGCTGGAGTTCGCGAGCATCTTTGCCGGACTGCTGCACACCACCGCCTCGCGCGCCACGGTATTCGCCTACACCTCGCCGTTCTGGGTGGCCCTGCTGCTGCCGCTGCGGGTGCGCAGCGAGCGCCTGAGCCGGCTGCAGTGGCTGGGCCTGCTGCTGGCCTTTGCAGCGGTGGTGCTGGCCTTCAGCGACGGTTTCACCGGTGCCAGCCCACCCCGTCAGTGGCTGGGCGATCTGCTGGCGCTGATCGGGGGCGTGTTCTGGGGGCTGACGACGGTGGTGATCCGCAGCAGCCGGCTGGCCACGGTGTCGGCCGAAAAGCTGCTGTTCTACCAGGTGGGCGTGAGTGTGGCCGTGCTGCCCCTGCTGTCGCTGGCGCTGGGCGAACGCTGGAACTTCTCCTGGAGCGCCTTCGCCTGGACCTCGGTGCTGCTGCAGTCGGCCGTCGGCGCTTTTGCCAGCTACCTCGCCTGGATGTGGATGCTGGGCCGGTATCCGGCCACCCGCATCGCCTCGTTCGTGTTCGTCACCCCATTGTTCGCGCTGGTGGCCGGCTCGCTGTGGCTGCGCGAACCGGTCACCCTGAACCTGCTGGCGGCGCTGGCGCTGGTGGCGCTGGGCATCCTGCTGGTCAACCGGCGGCCGGCCGGCTGAAGACGCGCACCCGGCCCAGGGCCGCAGATCAGCCCGGGGCCAGACCGGTGGCGCGCAAGCCCTGCTGCACCGCTTTCCAGATCGGCCGGTCCTTGGCTTTCTCGGACTCGGGCAGTTGCGCATAGGGCACCCGGACCAAGGGCACCTTGTCCCAGCCATCACGCCCGCTGTAATGGCCGGTGTAGCGCCAGATCACCGCGGTCGCGTAATCCATGGCGGCATCGTCCAGCGGCTGGGAGCCCCGCATGAGGGACAGCGCCGAAGCGATGGCCCCCAGCTGGTTGCCCACCAGGACCCGCAGCCGTTCGGCCGGGTCGGGATAGGCTGCGGCGTCGAGCACCAGCGCATCCCAGCTCTGGGCATTGGCATTGACGATGGCGGTGCCAGCCGCCCATTCGGCGGCATTCGCCAGGGCCTTGCCCTGCAGCCGGAAGAAACCTTCCCGGTCCGCGACGATGTCCAGGTTGAACCGGTAGCCCCGCGCGCCCTGGGCGTAGCGCTCGCGCCAGGCCTGCGCGCCCTGCGGCGTCAGCACGGCGGCCAGTTCGCTGTCGGTGCCCCGAAGACGGGCGCCGAGGAAGGGGTTGCGCGGATCGGCCACCCGCAGCTCCTGCCCCTTCCAGTAACCCAGGTCATGGACGGACCGGGCAAACACCTGCTTGCGGGCATCGGGCAGCTGCGCCACCTCCTGCTGGACGCGGCCGACGAAATCGAGCACGGCGTCGTAGGACGCCAGCCACTCTTCGCGGGAACCATTACCCGCCTTCATCACCACCTCGCGAACGAAACGGTCGTGATCGGCGGGCGAGAGCACCGGCTGTGCCCGAGCGGGCACCATCCAGGCTGCGGGCAACGCCGCAGCCAACACCATCGAACGTCTGCTGATCATCCTGCTCTCCTGGTATGCGGGTCCAACGTGGCGGCTCAGGACACCGTCCGTCGGGCAACCACCGCGACAGCCTCATCTTAAGGGTTCATGGAAGGGACTCATCGCCCCTGCGCCGCCGGCCCGGGCCAGAAGCGCGGCTCGAAACGGAACACCTGGGGATCGGCGGCGTCCACCGTGCCACGGACCCACCCCATGAAGGGCGAGCCCATGGTTTCAACCCGGGTGAAGTTCCGCAGGGTGCTGCCCTCGACCGGATCCACCAGCGGCTGGTCGATGCGGAAGCGGTGGGTGTCGCCGTGCACCAGCACCACCGGGCGGGCGAAGCGACGGGTTTCGTCGGCCAGCTGCGCCAGGAACTCGCGGTAGCCGGGGCTGCCCTGGCCCGCGCGGTCCGCCACGAATCCGGGATTGGCCTGCACCACGATCAGCACCCCCGCCAGGCGGGCACGCCGCGCGTGCGCGAAGGCCTCGGCCAGCCAGGCCCGGTTGGCGGCGCTGCGTTCGAGAAACTCCGGCACCGGCCCGCGCTGGCCCGGCACGCCGTGGTAGTTGTTCTCGCTGCCCGGCAGGTTCAGGCCGACGAACAGCGCGCCGCCCGCCTCCCAGCGCACGTTCTCCCGGAACTGGGCGAAGGCCGGCTGCCGGCTTTGCCGCAACAGCGGCATGGCGCCACCGCCGAGCGCGGTCTCACCCTGGAAGAAGAGCTCTCGCAGACGCGCCAGCCGCTCCAGCGGGTCATAGCCGCCATTGCTGCGGCGATGGCAGTCGGTCCACTCGTTGTCGCCAGGCACGTAGACCAGCGGCGTGCGCGAGGAGCCGAACAGGTCCAGGATGTCGCGCAAGGTCGCGTCCGAGCATTCGTCGCTACCGGACTTGATGTCGCCGTCGTGCACCACGAAGGCGAGGCCGGCGGCATCCATCTGGGCCATCATCGCCGGCAGCTGTGCGCGCTCGCTGCGGGTATAGGGGGTGTCGCCGAACAGGCCGAAGGCGACCGGCTGCGCCGACAGCGGCGCCGCCAGCAGCAGCGCCAGGCTCAGCGCGAATCCGGCCCGCACGGGCACCGGACACCAGGGGATGCGGCTCATGCCTTGCCCGGATGACCGCCGCGGGTCAGCCGAAACGGAAAGCCGACAGCGTGGTCTCCATCACCCGGTCGCTGAAGACGCGCCGGCCGGCGTCGCCGCCGGCAGCGCCGGCCACCACCATCAGCGGCAGCAGGTGCTCCTCGGCCCGGGGCGGATGGCACAGGCGGGCCGATGGCGCCTGGGCCCACTGGATGAGCGCCTGTTCGCGTGCGCCGGCCTCGCCTTCGACGGTGGCCGTGAGCCACTGGTCGAATGCATCGGAAACGGGGCCGAAGCGCGGATCGCCGTAACCCCGCATGTTGTGGAAGCTCATGCCACTGCCCACGATGAGCACATCCTCGTCGCGCAGGCCGGCCAGTGCGGCCCCAGCCTGCAGGTGCACCGCCGGATCCAGGCTGTCGCGCAGCGAGAGCTGCACCACGGGAATGTCGGCATCGGGAAACATCAGCAGCAGCGGAATGAACATGCCGTGATCGAAGCCACGCCGGGCATCGGCAACCGCCGGCATGCCGGCCTGGCCCAGCAGCCCGGCCAGCCGCGCCGCCAACTGCGGATCACCGGGGGCTGGGTAGCGCAGCGCGTAGGTATGGGGCGGAAAGCCGTAGTAATCGAAGATGAGCTCGGGATGTGCGGCCCCGGTCACGGCGAACTGCGGCTGCAGCCAGTGCGCCGAGACCATCACGATGGCCCGGGGCCGGCGCGGCAGGGTGTGTTGCAGGCCCTTGAGAAATGCCGCCATGCGATGCCATGCATCGGGTGGATTCCAGTCCATGAAGAAACACGGGCCTCCGCCGTGGGGAATGAACCAGGTGGGCATGCGCTCCGGCTGACCAGGCAGTGGATGGGGATGGCTCATGGCGTGTGCGTCGTGCAGTTGGAACGGTGACTGTACAGGCCCGGGGCTGGGTTCGGCCTCTTGGGTGACCTGCCGGGGAGGACCGCCCTCGGGTTCGGCCTCGTTTTCGGCCTGCCGGGGAGGGTGAAAGGTCATCTGTAAAGCCACCCAGCGCTAACCATCGCGTCAGGCCGGCTGCCCGTCGGGCATGGGCCTCTCTACGTGCCCGGCCCACCCGCGCGAAACGCCCAGGGGTGTGGCGGGGCCGCCGATTTCTGCGCATCGCGCAGTATGAGGCGGCCCAGCCACACCCCTGGGCGCCACCACGGACGCCCCATTCGTTGCAGCGCCAACCCCCTTCAACCGGCCAGGAGCGGCCGGGAACACACCGGACGGTCAGTTGGCAAACGCGGCAATCCCGGTCTGCGCGCGCCCGAGGATCAGGGCGTGGATGTCGTGGGTGCCCTCGTAGGTGTTGACCACTTCCAGGTTCACCAGGTGGCGCGCCACACCATAGGCGTCGGAGATGCCGTTGCCGCCCATCATGTCGCGCGCCAGGCGGGCGATGTCCAGCGCCTTGCCGCAGCTGTTGCGCTTGAGGATGGAGGTGATCTCCACCGCGGCCGTGCCCTCGTCCTTCATGCGGCCCAGGCGCAGGCAGCCCTGCAGGCCCAGCGCGATCTCGGTCTGCATGTCGGCCAGCTTCTTCTGGATGAGCTGGTTGGCGGCCAGCGGGCGGCCGAACTGCTTGCGGTCCAGCGTGTACTGGCGGGCGCGCAGCCAGCAGTCCTCGGCGGCGCCCAGGGCGCCCCAGGCGATGCCGTAGCGGGCCGAGTTGAGGCAGGTGAACGGGCCCTTGAGGCCCTGCACCTCGGGGAAGGCGTTCTCTTCGGGGCAGAACACGCCCTCCATCACGATCTCGCCGGTGATGCTGGCGCGCAGGCCCACCTTGCCGTGGATGGCCGGGGCCGAGAGGCCGGCCATGCCTTTTTCCAGCACGAAGCCGCGGATGGGGCCCACCTGGCCGCCCTCGGAGACTTCCCTGGCCCAGACCACGAACACATCGGCGATGGGGCTGTTGGAGATCCACATCTTGCTGCCCGAGAGCTTGTAGCCGCCCGGCACCTTGTGGGCGCGGGTGGCCATGGAGTTGGGGTCGGAGCCGTGGTCGGGCTCGGTCAGGCCGAAGCAGCCAATCCACTCGCCGGTGGCCAGCCGGGGCAGGTACTTCTGGCGCTGGGCTTCGGTGCCGAACTCGAAGATCGGCAGCATCACCAGCGAGCTCTGCACGCTCATCATGGAGCGGTAGCCGGAATCGACCCGCTCCACCTCACGGGCAATCAGGCCGTAGGCCACGTAATTGAGGCCCGGGCCGCCGTAAGCCTCGGGGATGGTGGGGCCGAGCAGGCCGAGCCCGCCCATTTCGCGGAAGATGGCGGTGTCGGTCTTTTCAGCGCGAAAGGCCTCTGTCACACGCGGCAGCAGCTGGTCCTGGCAGTAGGCGGCGGCGGCATCGCGCAGCATGCGCTCGTCGTCGCTGAGCTGGCTCTCCAGCAGGAAGGGGTCTTGCCAGTTGAAGGCGGCGTGGGCCATGCGGTTCTCCGGAAATGCAGCAGGGGGTGGGGTGCCAAAACGGCAAGGCCCCATGTTAGTGGAGGATGGTGTCCAGGGGCAAACGACTTATCGACATCCAGTTATGATTGTTTTTCATGTATTGTGGGAAAATTCGGATCTGAAAACCTATTTATTTCGGAGCCATATTGGCACTCAACCTAGATATCGTTTGATATTACAGCTATGTTATCGATAGCAATTGATGCGCCATCCTCCGTTCTTGATATGTGGCTGAGGCACCTCACGGCCCAACCCTGTCACCCGGTGCGCAGCACCGGCCTGCCCGGATTCCAGCCCACCCCCTGATCCCATGAGCCAACAAGCCCTGAACGTGCTCGGCACCGCACTCGAGCCCTGCTCCTTCGACCCGTTGACCGGCTTTTACCGCGATGGCTGCTGCAACACCGACCTGGAGGACCATGGCGCGCATGGGGTGTGCGCCGTGATGACCGACGAGTTCTTGCAGTTCTCCCGGCAACGCGGCAACGACCTCTCCACGCCACGACCGGAATACCGCTTCCCCGGCCTGAAAGAAGGCGACCGCTGGTGCCTGTGCGCGCTGCGCTGGAAAGAGGCGTTTTCGGCCGGGCTGGCGCCCGAGGTGGTGCTGGCCAGCACCCATGCCAAGGCGCTGCAAGTGGTCAGCATCGAGCAGTTGCGGGAATACGCAGCGCCCTGAGACCGTCCGACGCGGTCCACGCACGGCACCCGCCGCAACCACCATGCGCCGCAAGATCCCCAGCCTGCAGGCCCTGGCCTGCTTTGATGCCGCCGCCCGGCACCAGAGCTACACCCGCGCCGCGCAGGAGCTGGCGCTGACGCAGGGAGCGGTGTCGCGACAGATCGGCGCGCTGGAGGCCTTTGTGGGTGTCGCGCTGTTCCAGCGCACCCGCCACGGCGTGGCCCTCACCGAGCGCGGCGCCGAGTACGCGCTGCAGGTGGCGGGTCGGCTGCAGGGCCTGGAGCAGGACACGCTGGAAGTGATGGCCGGCCAGGGCCGGGGCGGCAGCGTGCAGCTGGCAGCCGTGCCCACCTTTGCCACCCGCTGGCTGATCCCGCGGCTGCCCGACCTGGCCGCCCTGCATCCCGAGCTGACGGTCCACATCGAAACCCGCACCCGCCCCTTCCTGATTGCCGACACCCCGTTCGACGCGGCGCTGTATGCCGGCACGGCCGAACAGGTGGCCAACTGGGCCGGCACCCGGGCGCTGCGCCTGCTCGAGGAACAGATCGTGCCGGTGTGCAGCCCGGCGCTGGCCGCTGACCGGGCCCGGGCAACGACCCCGCCGCCCTGGACGCCGCAGGTCATTGCCACGCTGCCCCTGCTGCAGCAAAGCACCCGCCCCACCGCCTGGCGCCAGTGGTTCGACGCCGCGGGCGTGGCCGCGCCGATGGCCCTGGGCGGGCCCCGCTACGAACTCTTTTCCATGACCGCCGCCGCCGCCGCCCAAGGCCTGGGGCTGGCGCTGGTGCCGCGCCTGCTGGTCGAGCCCGAACTCGCGCGCGGCGACCTGATGGTGGCCTGCGACCGGATGGTGCCCGGCGAGCGCGCCTACTACCTGGTGCAGCCGGAGCGGGGGGACGAGCGGCCGGTGGTGACCCACTTTGCCCGCTGGTTGATCGAAGCGGCGGCGTAGGTCCTCGCGCAGGGCCGGCGACTATTCAGCGTAACATCCCCGCGACCTGCAAGCCCCTGGAGATCCCGTCATGAGCGCTGTCCTGATTCGTGGTGGCACCGTGGTCAACGCCGACCGCGCTTTTCGTGCCGATGTGCTGTGCCGGGAAGGGCGCATCGCGGCAGTGGCCGAGGGCCTGGACACCCCGGCAGACGCCACCGTGGTGGAAGCCGGCGGGCAGTATGTGATGCCGGGCGGCATCGACCCGCACACCCACATGCAGCTGCCCTTCATGGGCACGGTCACCATGGATGACTTTTTCACCGGCACTGCAGCCGGGCTGGCGGGCGGCACCACCACCATCATCGACTTTGTCATTCCCGACCCGCAAGAAAGCATTCTGGACGCCTACAAAAAGTGGCGCGGCTGGGCCGAGAAATCAGCGTCGGATTACTCCTTCCACGTCGCCATCACCTGGTGGAGCGAGCAAGTGCGCCAGGACATGGGCACCCTGGTGCAGCAGGAGGGCATCAACAGCTTCAAGCACTTCATGGCCTACAAGAACGCCATCATGTGCGACGACGAAACCCTGGTGAACAGTTTCAAGCGGGCGCTGGAGTTGGGCGCCATGCCCACGGTGCACGCCGAAAACGGCGAGCTGGTGTTCCTGCTGCAGCAGGAGGTGGCCGCCAGGGGCATCACCGGGCCGGAAGGGCATCCGCTGTCACGGCCACCGATGGTGGAGGCAGAAGCGGCCAACCGCGCCATCGCGATTGCCGATGTGCTGGGCGTGCCGATCTACGTGGTGCACGTGTCCTGCGCCGAATCGGCCGAGGCCCTCGCCCGCGCCCGCGCGCGCGGCCAGCGGGTCTATGGCGAGGTGCTGGCCGGCCACCTGGTGCTGGACGACAGCGTCTACCGCCACCCCGACTTCGCCACAGCCGCGGCGCATGTGATGAGCCCGCCGTTCCGGCCCAAGGGCCACCAGGAGATGCTCTGGCGCGGCCTGCAATCGGGCAATCTGCACACCACCGCCACCGACCACTGCACGTTTTGCGCGGCGCAAAAAGCCGCCGGCCGCGATGACTTTGCCAGAATCCCCAACGGCTGCGGCGGCGTGGAAGAACGGCTGGCGGTCATCTGGGACGCCGGCGTCAACAGCGGGCGGCTGACGCCGTCGGAGTTTGTGGCCATCACCTCGGCCAACACCGCCAAACTGTTCAACATCTACCCGCAAAAGGGCAGCGTGTCGGTCGGCGCCGACGCCGACCTGGTGGTGTGGGACCCGACCGGCAGCAAGACCATCTCTGCCCAAACCCAGTTCAGCAAGGGCGACTTCAACATCTTCGAGGGCCGCACCGTGCGCGGCGTCCCCAGCCACACCGTAAGCCAGGGCGAGCTGGTGTTTGTGCAGGGCGACCTCCAGGCCGTGCGCGGCAAGGGCCGCTACATCAAGCGCCCGGCCTTTGGCCCGGATTTTGCTGCCGTGCAGCAGCGGGCCCGGACCCTGCAGCCGACCGCAGTCGCCCGCTAGCCCTGCTGGCTGCCCCCCCTCGAACCCACGCGCCCCACCCTGCCACGCGCTCCTGGAGATTGCCATGGCCACCGCCGCCCAAGTTGACATCCGCAGCCTGCGTATCCATGGCGAGCGCCTCTGGGCCTCGCTGATGGAGCTGGCGCAGATCGGCGCCACGCCCAAGGGCGGCGTCTGCCGCCTGGCCCTGAGCGACCTGGACCGGCAGGGCCGTGACCGGGTGACTGGCTGGGCGCGCGAGGCCGGCATGAGTGTCACCATCGACAAGATCGGCAACGCCTTCATGCGCCGGCCCGGGCGCAACAACCGCCTGCCACCCATCATGACGGGCAGCCACATCGACACCCAGCCCACGGGCGGCAAGTTTGACGGCAACTACGGCGTGCTCGCCGGCATCGAGGTGGTGCGCACCCTCAACGATCTGGGCATAGAGACCGAGGCGCCGATCGAAGTGGCGTTCTGGACCAACGAAGAGGGCTCGCGCTTCGTGCCGGTGATGATGGGCTCGGGCGTGTTCGCCGGCGCCTTCTCGCTGGAACACGCTTA
>VERU01000520.1 GCA_018882485.1 Rhodoferax sp.
GCGTGGCGCCCGCCCAGCGCGACATCGCCATGGTGTTCCAGAGCTATGCGCTCTACCCCACCATGAGCGTGGCCGAGAACATCGGCTTTGCGCTGGAGATGCGCAAGGTGCCCAAGGCGGCGCGTGACAAGCGCATCGCCGAGGTGGCGGCCATGCTGCAGATCGAACACCTGCTGCAGCGCCGCCCCGCCCAGCTCTCGGGCGGTCAGCGCCAGCGGGTGGCAATGGGCCGGGCGCTGGCGCGCGATCCGCAGCTGTTCCTGTTCGACGAGCCACTGTCCAACCTGGACGCCAAGCTGCGGGTCGAGATGCGCGCCGAGATCAAGCGGCTGCACCAGCTCAGCGGCATCACCAGCGTGTACGTGACCCATGACCAGATCGAGGCCATGACCCTGGGCAGCCGCATCGCGGTGATGAAGGACGGGGTGCTGCAGCAGATCGGCTCGCCCGACGACATCTACCACCGGCCGGCCAACACCTATGTGGCGGGTTTCATCGGCTCGCCTACTATGAATTTCATAGCAGGAAACGTCCAATCCACGGGGCCTGCAGGCCTATTTTCTATCCAGGAAGCGGCCCTGCAGCTGCCCTGTCCGCAAGCCGGGAGCGCGACCCTGGGGCTGCGACCGGAGCACCTGCAGCTACGGGCCGACGCCGCCTGGCGCGGCGAGGTGGCGCTGGTGGAACCCACCGGTGCGGACACTTACGTGGTGGTGCGCACGGCCGCCGGTTCGGTTACCGTGCGCACCGAGCCGCAATCGGGCCTGCGCGTCGGCGACGCCGTGGGGCTGGCGGTGTCCGCCGCCCACCTGAGCTGGTTCGACAGCGTATCGGGTGTGCGCCTGGCGGCCTGAGGTATCAGGCGGCGGCCGCGCGACGGGCCCGGATGAAGTCCTCGAACGCCTCGGCCGACATGGGCGTGGCAAACAGGTAGCCCTGGGCGTAGTCGCAGCCGGCGGCCCGCAGCAGGTCGCATTGCTGCTGGGTCTCCACCCCCTCGGCCACCACCTTCATCCCGAGCTCATGGGCCATCACGATGATGGCCTTGCACAGGGCCAGATCGGTCCCCTGGGGGCTCAGGTCGCGCACGAAGGACTGGTCGATCTTGAGGTAATCGATGTCAAACTTGTGCAGGTACGACAGGGACGAGTAGCCGGTACCGAAATCATCCAGCGACAGCCCGATCCCGGCCTGCTGCAGCTTGCGCAGGCGGTCGGTGACCGTGTTGTTCACATTGAGCAGCAGGCCCTCGGTGATTTCGGCCACGATGCACTCGCCCGGCAGCCCCATTTCCTCGAGCTGGGTCAGCCAGGGGGTGTAGGCGCTGCGGTCGTGGTGAAACTGCACCGGCGACTTGTTGATGCTGATCTGGAAGGTCGGATCGATGGTGGCGCGCCACTCGCGCACCCGGGAGGCCGCCTGCTGAAACACCCACTCGCCGAGTTCGACGATCAGCCCGCTGGCTTCGGCGATCGGAATGAACTCGGCCGGACTGACCAGCCCGCGCACCGGATGCTGCCAGCGGATCAGCGCCTCGGCCTTGCGCACCAGGCCGGTGGCCATCTCCGCCACCGGCTGGTAGACCACCGCGAACTGCTGCTCGGCGATCGCCACCCGCAGGTCGTTGGCCAGCCGCGCCCGCGACTGCGCCATCTCCTGCAGCTCGGGGGTGAAGAAGCTGTACCGGTTGCGCCCGCCATTCTTGGCCAGGTACATGGCCTGGTCGGCGTTCTTGTACAGGTCCTCCACCTCGGTGGCGTCCAGCGGGAAAATGGTGACCCCGATGCTCACCGACACAAACACCTGCTCGTTGCCGATCTGAAAGACCGCCTCCATGGCCTGCAGGATGCGCTGCAGCACCCGCTCGATGTCGGCGCTGTCGGTCAGTTCGGTCAGCAGCACGGTGAACTCGTCCCCCCCCATGCGGGCGACGGTGTCGGTCTCGCGCACGCAGGCCTTGATGCGCCGCGCCGCCTCGATGAGCATGTGGTCGCCGGTGTCGTGCCCCAGCGTGTCGTTGACTTCCTTGAAATGGTCCAGATCGAGGAACAGCACCGCCAGCTGCAGCCCATCGCGCTCGCTGCGGCGGATTTCCTGCTCCAGCCGGTCGCGCAGCATGCGCCGGTTGGGCAGACCGGTCAGCGCATCGAAATGCGCCTGATGCCAGATCAGCTCCTCGGCACTCTTGCGCTCGGTGATGTCGGTGTGGATACCCGTCATCCGCAGCGGGCGGCCCAGCGGATCGCGGCTGATGACGGTGCCGCGGACCAGCACCCACTTCCAGCTGCCATCCCGGCACTGCACCCGGTGCTCGCTGACGAAATTGGGCGTCAGGCCATCCAGATGGGCCTGGCGCTCCCGCAGCATGCGCGGCAGGTCATCCAGATGGACCAGCCGGTCCAGTGC
>VERU01000521.1 GCA_018882485.1 Rhodoferax sp.
GGCCAGCGCCGCGGCGAGGTCGGCGGTGGCCGACAGCAGGCCCTGGAATGGCCCGAGCTCGGCCTGGCCGGGCCGACGGGTCACCACATGCCGCAGCTCCAGGCTCTCGCGCAGGTCGTGCAGACTGCGCAGGTGCGGCACGGCGCCGGGGCCCGTACCCACCAGCACGATGCCGGTGCGCTCGCTCATGGCGCGCGGATTTCCGGGGTTGGCACCTCGGGTGCGGCCGGATGACGATGGCGGACCGGGTGCAGGGGCGTTGTGGCGGGCATGGGCGGTCGGGTCTTTCAGAGTTGCATCAGGAACTGGAACACGCTGTCCTGAAAACCCGGCAGCGCTTCGTGTCCGAAGTCGGGAAACAGCTGGCAGGTCTTGGGCGAGCGGATCCTGTTGTAGGCCGCGAACTGGGTCGACGGCGGGCAGACGGTGTCCATCAGGCCCACGCCCATCAGGACTTCGGCCCGGATGCGGTCGCACAGGTGCTGCACGTCGATGTAGCCCAGCTTGAGGAAGGTCTCGCGCTGCGCGAGATGCCGCGGGTCGAAACGCCGGAAGTAGTCCTGCAGTTCCCAGTAGGCGTCCTTCGCCTGATCCATTTCCCACACGCGCTGGTAGTCGCACAGAAAGGGGTAGGTCGGCGCGACCCGGCGGATCCCGGGCACCAGGGCCGCGCACGCCAGGGCCAGCCCTCCGCCCTGGCTGCCGCCGTAGGCGCCGACGCGCCGGGCATCGACCTCGGGCATGTCCATCACGATGCGCGCGAGCATCGCCGTGTCCAGAAAGACCTGGCGGTAGTACAGCTGATCCACCGGGCCCTGCAGGCCGCGCACGATGTGGCCCCGCAGCGTGCCCCGGCCGCCGGCGCCGGCGTCTTCCGACACGCCGCCCTGGCCGCGGCAGTCCAGCGCCGCCACCACGAAGCCGGCCGCCACGTAGGGCAGGTAGGTGCACCAGTCGGCCGAGGCCCCCGCGTAGCCATGGAAGTGCAGCACCGCCGGTGCCGGCCCCCGCAGGTCGCGCGGCCGCAGCAGCTTGGCAAAGACCCGGGAGCCGCCGGTGCCGGTGAACTGCAGACCGAAGCAGTCGGCATAGGGCGCCTGGAACTCTGCGGGCTGGAGCGTCACGCCGGGGTCGGTGGCGCGCATCTCGGACAGTCCCCGTTCCCAGTAGGCGTCGAAATCGTCCGGTCGCGGGTTGGTGCCGGCGTACTCCGGCAGCCGGTCAAGGGGCAGGTCGAAGGACAGCGGCATGGCGGTGGCGCGGCCTACCAGCGGTTGCGCAGTTCGCGCAGTGCCCGGAACACGGCTTCGGGGTCGGGCGAGTCGGGCAGATCGGGGAAATGCTCGCGCAGCTGCGCGATCACCTGCGGGCTGGCCAGCCGGAAGAAGGTGTTGTGCTGCTTCTCCTGGCCCAGCGTGGTCACCACCGCCTGCGCCGGGTCGTGGCCACTGACCTGCGGCAGCAGGGCATGGGCGGCGGCGTTGTCGCTCTCGCGCGACAGGGTGAAGCGCAGGTTGGTCTCGATGTAGTCGTGCCCGGGAAAGAGCCGCGTGTCGTCGGGCAGGCGCCCGAGCTGCTGCGCGAAGGTGCCGTACAGCGCCCCGGTGTCGCCGCCATTGTGGGTGTTGCCGGCGCCGGCATTGAACAGGGTGTCGCCCGAGAACAGGGCCGGCCGGTCGCCGTGGGCCAGCAGGCAGATGTGGCACATCGTGTGGCCGGGGGTGTCCAGGCATTCCAGCTCCACCGTCTTGCCGACCTTGATCACGTCGCCAGCCTGCACGCCCCGGTCGACGCCGCTGATGCGCCCGCCGGACTTGTGGTGGGCGATGACCTTGGCGCCGGTGGCGGCCACCACGGCGGCGTTGCCGCCGGTGTGGTCGGCGTGCTCGTGGGTGTTGAGCAGCTGGGTGATCTGCCAGCCCCGCACCCGGGCCGTGTGCAGGCATTTCTCATGGTCCAGCGGGTCGATGGCCAGGGCTTCGCCGGTTTCCGGGCAGGCCACCAGGTAGTTGTAATTGCGGTAACTGTTACCGGTCCAGATGCGTTCGACGATCACGGCAGGGGCTCCAGGAGGGCGCGGCGGGCGCAGGGCGCGGCCCGGCCGGGCGCCGGTGGCTCTGGACCCACGGATAGTTGCAAACTGGCATTATCGGGTGCCAGAGTCGCTGTTTACCATAGCCAGAATGCCCATCGAATACCTGAAACAGGCGCAGGCCGTCCTGCGCGATGAAGACCTTGCCACCACGCAGCGGGTGCGCGAGCTGCTGGCGCGTCTGCGCCACGAGGGTGAGCCCGCCGCGCAGGCACTGGCCGCCGCGCTCGACGGCTGGCATGGCCCCATGGTGCTGGGCGAGGCCGACCTGGCCCTGCCTCTTATACACATCCGACGCCGCCGACGAATAGAG
>VERU01000052.1 GCA_018882485.1 Rhodoferax sp.
CCTCGTAGGGCTGCAGCCGTGCGGCCCGGTAGTCGCCGCGGGCCTGGGCGATCGCGTGGGCCGCCCACTGGCCTGACGCGATGGCTGGCAGGATGCCTTCGCCACTTTGAGACCGTGCCAGACCGGCGGCGTCGCCGACCAGCGCCACCCCATCGCCGACCTGCCGGGCCGGGCCGCTGCCCCACAGCCGGTAGGCGTGCCCCCGAAACGCCGGCTCCAGGTTCGCCGGCAAGGTGCCGCGGTGTGGCAGCCGGCGGCAGAAGGGGTGCAGGTGCCCCGGCAGTCCAAGGCGGTCTTCCCGTCCCAGGCCGATGTTCAGATAGCCGTTCTTGCGCAGGCACCAGCCGTAGCCGCGCAGGTCGTGGCAGAAAAACAGCTCGGGCGTGTCTGCCTGCACCCCGCAGGTGCGCCACTGGGCCTCGTCCATCAGGAACTCCGCCTCCCGGGCCACCACCACCGCACCGGCGTCCCGCGCCTGCTCCAGCAGCCGGGTCACCGGGCAGAAGTGCCCGCCCGCCCCGACCAGCATGGGCGCTGCGTAGCATCCGTTCACCACCCACAGGCCGTCCTGGCGAACGATGTCGCGCACCGCGAGCCCCAGCCGCAGCGGCACACCCGCGCGCCGCAACAGGTAATCGTCGAATTCGATCCGCCGAATCCCCCAGCTCACGGGTTCCGCATAGCGGTGGTTCTGCTGGCGGCCACCGACCAGACCGGTGCGCAATCCCAGGATCGGCTGCAGCACCCGGTTGCGCCGGTAGTCCTCCAGGTCCAGACCCAGGATCCGGACCACGGCGGGCGTGATCCATCCGGCGCAGACCTTGTCGCGCGGAAACACCGCCTGATCGATCAGCAGCACATCCAGCCCCAAGGCCCGCAGGGTGGCCGCGCAGCTCGAGCCGGCCGGCCCACCGCCGATGACCAGCACCTCACAGCGTTGCATCGGCCGACCCGTTGGTGGCGTACAGATCGTGCCGCGACCACGGAATGTGGTTGCAGCCGTTGCGGGAAAAGGCCACCTGGTAGAGCTGCAGGTCGCCAGCGCGGAACGAGGCCAGCGAGCCGGCCAGGTACAGCCGCCAGGTGCGCACAAAGTCGGCATCGAACAGCTGCTGCACCTGCGCGCTGGCCGCATCGAAGCGGCTCAGCCAGTGTTCCAGCGTGCGGGCATAGTGCAGCCTCAGGTTCTCCACATCGAGCACCGACAGGCCGTTGGGTTCGAACAGCGTCATCATCTGCGACAGGCTGGGGGGACAGGCCCCGGGGAAGATGTGGCGTTCGATCCAGGCGTTCATGCTCCCCGCCTGGTCCCGGCCGATGGAATGGATGAGTCCACGTCCCTGAGGCGCCAGACAGCGGTGGATCAGCGCCCCCAGCTCGGCGTAGTCGTCCAGGCCCACATGCTCGAGCATGCCCACCGAGACGAAGGCATCGAAGCGGCCATCGATGGTCCGGTAGTCGCGCTGCACGAACTCCACCCGGTCCTGCAGGCCCTGCTCGCGCGCCTGGGCCCGCGCATGCTCGAGCTGCTCGCCCGACAGGTTGTAGGCCCGCACCCGCACCCCGTGGTGGCGCGCCATGTGCAGGGCCAGTGCGCCCCAGCCGCAGCCGGCCTCGACCACCGTCTCGCCAGGGCGCAGCCGCAATTTGCGGCAGATGTAGTCCATCTTGCCGATCTGGGCCTGCTCCAGCGTGGCCTGGGGATCGGCAAAGTAGGCGCAGGTGTACACCAGCTGCGGGTCCAGCCACAGCCGGTAGAACGGGTTTCCGATGTCGTAGTGGTGATGGATGTTTTCGAGCGCCCGCTGGGGCGGGTTGCGCCGCACCCGCAGTGGCGCCAGCAGCCGCTCTTTCATGCCCATCGTCCTGGGCCGTGGCAAGGCCCGGAAGAGGATTTCGAGGAACTCGCAGAGGTCGCCCTGGACATCGATGCGCCGCGTCACGTACAGCTCGCCGAAGCGGTATTCGGGATCGGCCATCAGCTTGAGCAAGGCCGCCCGGTCGGCAATCACCAGGCGTGGCGCCTGGGGGTTGGCGCTGTCGCCGATTTCCTGTCCGTCCCACAGCAGCACCCGCAGCGGCGGGTTCCCGACCGACGCCAGCATGCGACCGAGCAGCAGCCGTTCGGCCGCCAGCGAGAAGGCGCGTTCCGGTTCGCTGCCTCCCGTGGGGGCTGTCCCCGCTTGGGGCGGCCCTTCGAAGGAGGTGTGAGCCCCCATGCTCCCCGCTGTGCGTGGTTCGCTGCCCCCCGAGGGGGTAATCGCTTCTCGGGGCGGCCCTTCGAAGGAGGTGTGAGCCCCCATGCTCCCCGCTGCGCGTGGTTCGCTGCCCCCCGAGGGGGTAATCGCTTCTCGGGGCGGCCCTTCGAAGCTCATGCTGAGGCCCCGCAGGGGCGCAGGGCCGGGCGCAGGCCGAGGGTGATGAAGCGCGAGCCGTGGACCCGGGCGCTGGCGAGCTGCACGTCCAGGGCGATGCGGCGTCCGTCGGGTGCCAGGGCGTTCTGGCGTTGCCAGCAGGGCTGCAGCCCCTGGAACACAGCGTAGGCGAGGTTGTAGCCCGGGGTGTCGCAGGCCAGGGGCAGGTGCGGCAGGATCGTGGCCAGGGCCTGGCCGAGCAGCGAGGGCTGCTCGCGGCGCAGCAGGGCGGCGGCGGCTGCGTTGGCCCCGGCGATGCGGCCGTCGGCGTCCAGCACCAGAGCGGCTTCGCGCGGCGATTGCCGCTGGTCTCGGCGTGGCGGATGGCCTGTTGCGCTCACCCGACCGTCGGCCGAGGGCCTGCCTGCCCGCAGGCGCGGGTGCCGCAGAGCTTGCGCGGTGCCGGCTGTCTTGTTCATCCTCTCCCTTTCAAAGGGAACAAGCGTACAAAAGGCCGGCGCAGCGACCAATACCCGGTCGGCCATAAACCGCCTACGGAGAAACCAGGAGCACAGATCCGCGGTCGGTCGGGATCGGCCGGGCCGGCGCCTTCAGATCAGCAGGGGGTCGACATCGATCACCCAGCGGCGCACCCCCCGTTGCCCGGGCCGGTCGTGCAGCCCGTGCAGCAGCGGTTGCCAGGCGGCCAGGAAGCGCTGCAGCGCCATCCGCGAAGCGCTCTCGATGAGAATCTGTGCCCGTTCCACGTTGGCAATCCGCTGCAAGGTCATGGGCACGGCCGGGTACAGGGTGATGCCGGCTTGCTGTCCGTGCGGCAAGCCCGTATCGGCCACGGCGCGGGCCGCCTCGAGAAACCCCTGGGCCGATTCCTGGGTGCCGGCCTCGGCCCGCAACAGGGCCTGGAATGCGAAGGGCGGCATCCCGGCCTGGGCCCGTTCCTGCAGCTGCCGGGCCGCGAAGCCCGGGTAGTCGTACCGTCGCAGGGCTTCAAACAGGGGGTGCTGCGGATGAAAGGTTTGCACCCACATCTCGGCCTGGCGGCTCAGCGCCGCGTCCCGTCCGGCCCGTCCGGCGGCTTGCATCAGCAGGGCGAACAGGCGTTCGGGCGCCCGGAAGTCGCTGGAAAACAGCGCCCCGTCGGGGTTGATGGCCGCCACCAGGGTGATGCGGCGGAAATCGTGCCCCTTGGCCACCATCTGGGTGCCCACCAGCACGTCGACCTCACCGGCATGCACCTGGGCCAGTTGCTGCTCCAGCGCACCGCGTGCGCGGGTGCTGTCGGCGTCGATGCGCGCCATGCGCACCGCACCCCCCTCGGGCCGGCGCAGGTTGGCCAGTTGTTCGCCCAGGTGCTCTTCCAGGCGCTCTGTGCCGCGCCCGACCGGGGCGATGTCGGCGTTGCCGCAGGACGGGCAGCTCCGCGGAACGGCACTGGCCAGGCCGCAGTGGTGGCAGCGCAGGCTGCGGTCCACCTTGTGGAAGACCCGGTAGGCACTGCAGTGCGGGCAGTCGCTCTTCCAGCCGCAATCCCCGCAATGCAGCACCGGGGCGTAGCCCCGCCGGTTCAGCAGCAGCATCGACTGCTCCCCCCGGGCGACCCGCTCGGCGATCGCCTGCAGCAGGGGAGGCGCGATCAGGCAGTGGCGCGGCTGGTGGTTCATGTCGATCCGACGCACCCCGGGCAGCGCAGCGGCTGCTCCGATCCGTGAGGGCATGTCCAGCCGCAGGTAACGGCCGCCCTCGGCCGCCGGGCGGCTGTGGTGCCAGCTCTCCAGCGAGGGCGTGGCCGAGCCCAGCAGCACCTGGGCGCCTTCGAGCCGGCCCCGGTACACCGCCAGATCGCGTGCCGAGTAGCGCGCCCCCTCCTGGCTCTTGTAGCTGGGGTCGTGCTCCTCGTCGACCACGATCAGCCGCAACCGGGCAAGCGGGGCCAGCACCGCCATGCGGGTGCCCAGCAGGATGCGGGCACTTCCCTGGTGGGCCGCCAGCCAGCTGGTGAGCCGCTGCGCGGGCGTCATGCCGCTGTGCAGGGTCACCACGATGGAGGCGCCGAAACGCGCCACGAACCGCGCCTGCAGTTGCGGAGTGAGGTTGATCTCGGGCACCATCACCAGGGCCTGCGCCTGCGGGTCGCGAGCCAGCAGCCGTTCCACGCACCGCAGGTACACCTCGGTCTTGCCGCTGCCGGTGGCGCCGAACAGCAGGAACGGCCCGTCCCCCTCGGCCAGCTGCGCCATCACCTGCCGCTGATCGGAGGTGGGCTCCAGCGGGGGGGAGGCCGGTTCGGCCGGCGGCGGTGCGGCTGCCGGCGCACCCTGGCGCCGCAGGCGGCGTGCGATCTGCACCGGCGTCAGGGACCGCAGGCTGGGCGGCAGCGCCGCCAGCGCCACTTCGCCCGGCGATCGCTGGTAGTAGTCCGCACAGAACCTCACCAGCTGGCGCCAGCTGGCTGGCAGGGGTGCCAGGCCCTCCAGCACGCCGGCCAGCGGACGGATGTGCTCGGGATCCACCTCGGCCGCTTCATCCAGCCGGTCCCACACCACGCCCAGCAGCTCGCGCCGCCCCAGCGGCACCCGCACCAGTGTGCCGGGCGGCAGGGGCTGGGCGCTGTGGTAGCGCAGCGGACCCGCCAGCGCGCTGTAGGCCGGGGTCTGCACCAGCACCGGCAGGCAGTGCGTCATCGCCCGACTCCGCTTAGCGCCTGAACATCATGTGAACTGGCGAAAAAAGGCTTAAGTCTTTGATTTGAAATGGATTTGACGGTGTTCCAGATTTTCTGTGGATAACTTTGTTGATAGATCCGATGGACAGGCTCCAAAGCCTTGAAAATCAAGGCTTTCGACAGAATGCCTACAAAAAAAGCAAAAATAAAAAGCATTTGAAATCAAGCACTTGCGTTCGCTATGGCTTTTGTAGCGACAGCCGCCCGCGACAACCCGTGTTTCGCAGCGCAGCAAAAATTTTGTGCATAAGTGGCGCTCGAAGGCGCGCCGCGGGGCCGGAAATGTGCTAGCGGGCCGGCCCGTGGGTCAAGGCAGGCGGATGCGGCGGGAATGCTGGTGCACGGCCTGCACCAGCGCGGCCACATGGTCGGGGGGCGTGTACTGGCTGATCCCGTGCCCGAGGTTGAAGATGTGCGTGGGGCCGGTGCCCTCGCCCTGGTGCGGCCGGCCGAAGCGGTCCAGCACCTGGGCCACTTCCGCCTCGATCCGCTCGGGCGGGGCAAACAGCACGTTCGGATCGATGTTGCCCTGCAGGGCCTTGCAGTGACCCAGCAGCGCACGGGCGCGCCCCAGATTCACGGTCCAGTCCAGACCCAGCACCTCGCAGTCCAGTCCGGCCATGTCGTCCAGCCACAGGCCACCGCCCTTGGTGAACACGATGCGCGGCACCACCCGCCCCTCGTGGCTGCGCTGCAGCTGCGCCAGCACCCGGGCGGTGTAGGCCAGGCTGAAGGTCTGGAAGGCGCCATCTGCCAGCACGCCGCCCCAGCTGTCGAACACCATCACCGCCTGGGCGCCCGCTTCGATCTGCGCGTTCAGGTAGCCCGCCACCGCGTCGGCGTTGATCTGCAGGATGCGGTGCATCAGGTCGGGCCGGGCGTACATCATCGATTTGACCAGGCGGTAGTCGTCCGACCCGGCGCCTTCGACCATGTAGCAGGCCAGCGTCCAGGGGCTGCCCGAAAAGCCGATCAGCGGTACCCGGCCCGCCAGCGCCTGGCGGATGGAACGCACGGCATCGAACACATAGCGCAGCCGGTTCAGGTCGGGCACGGCCAGGGCGGCCACCGCAGCCTCATCGCGCACCGGGTGGGCGAAGCGGGGCCCCTCGCCGGCCGCGAAGGACAGGCCCAGCCCCATGGCGTCGGGCACGGTCAGGATGTCGCTGAACAGGATGGCGGCATCCAGCGGGTAGCGCTCCAGGGGCTGCAGCGTGACTTCGGTGGCCAGATCGGGGTGGGTGGCCAGGCCCATGAAGCTGCCCGCCCGGGCCCGGGTGGCGCAGTACTCGGGCAGGTAGCGCCCGGCCTGTCGCATCAGCCAGACGGGGGTGTGGTCGGTGGCCTGGCGCAGGCAGGCGCGCAGGAAGCTGTCGTTCTGCAGGGCGGCGGTGCCCGGTGTGGAGCTGGCGGTCATGGTGGCCGCATTTTGGCAGTATTCGGCCGCCCGCCCGCCCGGCGGCTCGTCGCTTCAGCCGCGCAGCCGGTGCTCCACCATCAGGCAGCGGTCCTGCACCACCCGCAGCCCGGCCTTGCGTGCCAACTCGGCCGCCCCGTCGTGCCGGATACCGCTCTGCAGCCACAGTGCCGGGGCTGCGATGGCGATCGCATCCTGGGCCACCGGGGGCACGTCGGCGCTGTTGCGAAACACGTTGACCAGGTCGATGGTCTGCTGCCGTGCCGCCTCGGCCAGGGTGGCAAACACCGGTACCCCCAGGATGGTGGCGCCGGCCGAGGCGGCCGTCGGGTTCACCGGCAGCACACGCCAGCCCCGGGCCTGCATGTACTGCGCGATGCGATAGCTGTCGCGGTGGGGTTTGGGCGAAAGCCCGACCACCGCCACCGTGCGGGCGTGGCGCAGGATGTGCTCGATGTCGGATTCGGTGTCGAAATCGTCGGCCATGGGGGCCAGTGTAGGTCAGTGTCCGGCCCGAATTTTGCTAGGGTCACGGTACCCCATTTTGCCGGAGCTGGCCATGAACCCGACGTCCCCCCCGACCCTGATTCGCAACGGCCGGGTCATCACCGCCACCGACGACTATGTCGCCGATGTGCTGCTGCAGGACGGCATCGTGCACACCATCGGCCAGCGCCTGGAGGTGGGCCCCGATGTGACGGTGGTCGATGCCACCGGCCTGTACGTGCTGCCCGGCGGCGTGGACACCCATGTGCATCTGGAAAACGTGATCGGCCCCACCATCACCTGCGACACCTTTGCCAGCGGCACCCGGGCGGCGGCGTTCGGGGGCACCACCACCATCGTGGACTTTGCGCTGCAGACCGAGGCCGATTCGCCGCTGGGCGCGATCGCGCGGGCGCAGGCCAGCGCCGAGTCGCAGGTGGCCATCGATTACAGCCTGCACGTCATCGTCACGCGGGTCGACGAGCAGGTGCTGCGCGATGTGCGACACGCCATGCACCACGAGGGCGTGACCAGCTTCAAGATGTTCATGGCCTACCCGGGCGTGATGATGGCCGATGACGCGGCCATCTTCCGCATGCTGCGCCAGGTCGGGGCGGATGGCGGCATGGTGGCGCTGCATGCCGAGAACGGCACCGTCATCGACCTGCTGATCCAGGAGGCGCTGGCCGCCGGCCACACTTCGCCGCGCTACCACGCCCTCACGCGCCCGGCCATCATGGAGGGCGAGGCCACGCACCGCGGCATCCGGCTGGCCGAGCTGGCGCAGGCGCCGATCTACTTTGTGCACGTGTCCAGCAACCAGGCGCTCAAGCACATCGTGGCCGCGCGCGCCGAAGGCATTCCGGTCTTCGCCGAGACCTGCCCGCACTACCTGCTGTTCGACGACTCGGTCTATAGCAGCGACAGCTTCGAGATCGCGCAGTACGTCATGACGCCGCCGCTGCGCACGCCCGAGGACCAGAAGCACCTGTGGCGGGCGCTGCGCTACGACGACCTGCAGGTGATCGCCACCGACCACTGCCCCTTCTGCATGAAGGAGGGCCACCTGGGCTACCGGCTGCAGAAGATGCGCGGCAGGGAGGATTTCTCGCTGATTCCCAATGGCGCGCCCGGCATCGAGACCCGGCTGGTCAGCCTGTTCGACATCGGGGTGATGCGGGGCAAGCTCTCGCTCAACCGCTTTGTCGAGCTGACCGCCACCACGCCGGCCAAGCTGTTCGGCCTGTTCCCGAAAAAGGGCACGATCGCCGTGGGCAGCGACGCCGATGTGGTGCTGTTCGACCCGGCGGCCACCCAGACCGTGCACGCCAAGGGCTTGCACGGCAACTGCGACTACACCCTGCTCGAAGGCCGCACGCTGCGCGGCCAGGTGCGGCAGGTCTACCTGCGCGGCCAGCGCATCGTCGACGGCGCGGCCTGGCTGGGGCGCGAGGGCATGGGGCGCTTTGTGCCGCGCGGTCAGGTACGGGCGTTCTGAGGCTGAGCATGGCGGCTCCCGACCCCTCCCAGCCGCTCGGGCGCAGGCTGCCCGTCGTCCCGCTGAGCGCATCCGGCTTCGCGCCCTACGGACAGGTGATCGAAGCCCACCCCGACGCGCCGCGCCGGCGCATCAATTCGGGCGAGACCGAACGCTTTCACGATCTGGCGCGGGTCGATGTGAGCCGATCGGAAGGACGACCGCTCATCAGCCTGTTCCGGGCGCAGCCGCAACGCCTGCCCTTGCGGCTGCGCCTGCTGGAGCGCCACCGGCTGGGCAGCCAGGCCTTCATGCCGCTGTCGCAGCGTCCCTATCTGGTGGTGGTGGCGCCTGCCGGCGATGTGGCCGCACCCGATCTGACCCGGCTGCGCGCCTTTCTGGCCGGCCCGGGCCAGGGGGTCAATGTCGCAGCCGGTACCTGGCATCACCCGCTGCTGGCCCTGCACGAGACCAGCGACTTTCTGGTGGTGGACCGCGGCGCGCCCGAACCCGACTGCGACGAGTTTGTGCTGGGCGAGCCGGGCTGGTGGCTGCAGGTCGACTGACCCGCGCTCTCTGCACGCCTCGGGCGCGCGCCCTGCACTCCCCCTGCGCGGGCTGGCCGCCGATCGCCGACTCCGCGGGTACCCGGACCTGACCTGCACTCCCCCTGTGCAGGCCGGCCTCACAGGCGGGCCAGCGCCGAGCGCACCTCCTGCACACTGGGCAGCTCGCTCAGCAGCACCGCCGGCCGGCCCGGCGCCTGCAGCAGGTAGACCGGCACACCGCTGCGCCCCAGGGCGCCCAGCGCGGCGGTGATATCGGGGTCACGCCGCGTCCAGTCGGCGCGCAGCAGCCGCACGCGGCGGGCGGCGAAATCGTCCAGCAGGGCCGCGTCGGCCAGCGTGGTCTGCTTGTTGAACTGGCAGGTGATGCACCAGGCGGCCGTGAAGTCGACAAATACGGCTTCGCCCCGCGCCAGGGCCTCGGCCTGGGCCTGCGGCGTCCAGGGTTCCCATCGGCCACTCGCCTGCGGGGGGGGGTCAGGTGGCGGATTTTTCAGGTCAAAAGTGGCTGAAACCCTTATGGATATTAGAAATATAGCTATTGAAATGATAGCGTAAACCAGCCGTTCCCGGCCCTTCAGGCCGAGCGACCAGAGCACAAAGGCCAGCGCCAGCAAGGTCGCCAGCAGGGCTGCAGCCGCGTCCATGCCGCTCAGGCGGCCCAGCACCCAGAGCAACCACACCACGGTGGCCAGCATCGGGAAAGCCAGCGCCCGGCGCAGCGTCTGCATCCAGGGGCCTGGACGCGGCAGCGCCCGGGCCAGCCCGGGCAGCAGGCTGGCCGCCAGATAAGGCAGGGCCATGCCCAGGCCCATGGTGGCGAACACCGCCAACGCCGCGGGGGCCGGCAATCCCAGGGCCAGCCCGAGCGAGGCCCCCATGAACGGCGCGGTGCAGGGTGAGGCCACGGCCACGGCCAGCACGCCCGAGAGCGCGGCATCCAGCGCCGGATGCCGCAACTGCAGGCCCGCCCAGCCGGACGGCAGCACGCGACCGAATTCGAAGAGCCCCGCCAGATTCAGACCCAGCAGGGTGAACAGCAGCGCCAGCGCGGTCACCACCGCCGGCGACTGCAGTTGAAACCCCCAGCCCAGCTGCTCGCCCGCGCTGCGCAGCCCCAGCATCAGGGCGCCCAGGGCCAGAAAGGACAGCAGCACCCCGGCGGTGTAAGCCAGCCCGGCCCCGCGGCGCGTCGAAGCCGCCTGGCCCGGGGCGGCCAGCGTCAGCAGCTTGATGCCCAGCACCGGGAACACGCAGGGCATCAGGTTCAGCAGCAGGCCACCCACCAGCGCACCCAGCAGCGCGGCGACCAGGCCCAGGCCGCTGCCCGAGGGCGGGAGCGCCGCAACGGGGGCGCGGGCGTTGGCGGCCAGTGCCGCGGCCAGAGCGGGCGACAAGCCGGTGCCGGCAGCCGGCACTGCCGCGGGACCGGCGGGC
>VERU01000522.1 GCA_018882485.1 Rhodoferax sp.
ATGCCCGGCGGGGTCCGGCTTCCGGTTCGGCGTTTCTGCGGCCCGAGGCGCCCCGCCTGGGTGATGCCGCCTTCCGGGCCCAGCGCGAAGCGAGAGAGCACGCCGAACTCGCCCTGCGGCGCCTGGCAGCCCAGGCCCATGGCGAGGCCCTGACCCGGTTGCTGGCGGCCTGGCAGCAGCGCGATGCGGCCGCTCTGCCGGGCGCAGCGGAGCTGGGCGCGCGGGTCGCCGCCTCGGCCCGCACCGCCTGGAGCCAGGCACTGGCGCAACCGGCAGGCGAGCCGGCGGCCGAGGCCCTGCTGCGGCTGGAGATGGCGGCCGAGGTCCCCACGCCGGCCGAGCACCTGTCGGCCAGGCGCCTGCTGCAGCTGACGCTGCTGACGCGCCGCCAGGATCCGGGGCCGGCCCAGACCTGGGTTCAGGACGTGGCCCGTGTCTTGCACGGCCGCGCCCAGGAGACGGACCAGCGCCGGCTGCAACAGGTGATGAAGGTGCTGCTCAGGGCCTGAAAGGGACGCATGGACACGATCGAGAACCTGCTGGAGCGGCTGGAGCAGCTCAACGACATCGGGGCCTCCCTGTCGCGCGAGCGCGACATCACCCCGCTGCTCGAACGCATCCTGCTGGCGGCCAAGGCGCTCACCAACGCCGATGGGGGCACCATCTACCGGGTGACCGAAGACGGGCACTACCTGCGCTTCGAGATCGTGCGCACCGATTCCCTGCAGATCGCGCTGGGCGGCACCACGGGCAAGCCCATCACCTTTCCCAATCTGCCGCTGCGCACCGAAGCCGGTGCGCCCAACGACTCCCTGGTGGCGGCCCACTGCGCCTTTCACTGCCGCACCGTCAACGTGGCCGATGCCTACACCGATCCGGCCTTCGACTTCTCGGGCACCCGGCGCTTCGACCTGACCACCGGTTACCGCTCCAAGTCGTTTCTCACCGTGCCCATGAAGGACCACGCGGGCGATGTCATCGGCGTGCTGCAGCTGATCAATGCGCGGGCACCCGGCGGCACCGAGGTGGTCCCGTTCTCGCTGTCTGACCAGAGTCTGGTGGAATCCCTGGCCTCGCAGGCGGCGATTGCACTGACCAATCGCAACCTCATCAGCCAGCTGGAGAACCTGTTCGAGTCCCTGATCCAGCTGATCAACCTGGCCATCGACGAAAAATCCCATTACACCGGCGGCCATTGCCAGCGGGTGCCGGCGCTCACCCTGATGCTGGCCGACACCGTGGCCCAGACCACCGAGGGGCCGATGGCGGACTTCCGCATGGACGAGCGGGACCGCTACGAACTCAAGATCGCCAGCCTGCTGCACGACTGCGGCAAGATCACCACCCCGGTGCATGTGGTCGACAAGGCGACCAAGATGCAGACCCTGTACGACCGCATCGGGCTGATCGACACCCGGTTCGAGGTGCTCAAGCGCGATGCCGAGATCGCGGCGCTACGGGCCCAGCTGGCGCTGCGCCCCTGTGTCGATGCCGCAGCCGAGGCCCGCATCGATGAAGCCGCGCAGGCCGAGCGGGCCGCGATGGACCAGGACCGCGATTTTCTGCGCCACAGCAACGTCGGCACCGAGGCCATGGACGAGTCGGCCATGGAGCGCATCCTGCGCATAGCCAGTGGCCGCCGCTGGCGCAACCCGGCCGGCGAGTCGGTGCCGTTCCTGGACGAGGACGAGTTCGAGAACCTGTCCATACGCACCGGCACGCTGACGCAATCCGAGCGGGCCACCATCAACTACCACATCATCTCGACCATCAAGATGCTGGAGCATCTGCCCTGGCCCAAGCACCTCAAGCGGGTGCCCGAATTCGCGGGCGGCCACCACGAGCGCATGGACGGCAAGGGCTACCCCAAGGGCCTCAAGCGCGACGAGATGTCCGTCCAGGCCCGCATCATGGGCATTGCCGACATCTTCGAGGCGCTCACCGCCTCGGACCGGCCCTACAAGAAGGGCATGACCCTGTCGCAGGCCATCGAGATCATGAAGCGCTTCAAGGCCAGCGGACACATCGACCCGGACCTGTTCGACATCTTCCTCAAGGAGCGGGTGTACGCCCAGTACGCCCAGGAGTTCCTGGAGCCCTGGCAGATCGACGACGTGATGCCCTGAAGGGCGGGTTGCGCATCCTCGGCCGCTGGCCGGATCGTCAGCCGACCTCCGGTCCGTCCTGGCGATGCAGGCGCCAGCTGGCCGCCGGCCGCAGGTCGTCGCGCACCAGGCTCAGCACCGGAGCCCGGGGCGTTGCGCCAGGCTCCAGGTCCCAGTCGCCCAGCACTTCGCGCCATCGCCCGCCGCCCAGGTCGTGCCGCCCGGGGCGGTGGGTGTGGCCGTGCAGCAGGGCGTCGGCCTGCGCC
>VERU01000523.1 GCA_018882485.1 Rhodoferax sp.
GTTGATCGCGCTCAACGCGCTGCGAGGCTACCGCAATGCCATGTACCTGGCCAATCAGGCCCACGACCGAGCCCTGTACCTGGCCGCTCGCACGCTGGCCGAGGAGGTGGTGTGGCAGGGTGGGGTGGTGCAGGTGGACCTCTTGCGCGGGGCGGGTTACCTTTTTTCCAATCACACCGGCTCGCGCCTGCACTTCAAGATTCAGTCCTTGGACGGGATGGTCTTGGCTGGAGATGCGAGCGTGCCGGAACCTGCGTCCGAGGCGCCAGACCCGGTGCGTTTTTTTTCGCTGGTGACCTTCCATGACGCGGAACACCTGGGGCAGCCGGTTCGGCTGGCTCGTCTGATCCATGTGGTGGACGCCCCCCGGGCTGCATCCGCACCGTTGATACGGGTGACCGTCATCGAAACCCTGGAGGCCAGGCAGGGATTGATCCAGCAGGCCCTGCGCGACACCCTGATCAGCCAGGGATTGTTGCTGGTGGCGGTTGCGCTGCTGGTCGTGTGGGGGGTGCAGCGTGGCATGCGCCCGCTGGATCGGTACCGGCAAAGGCTGTCGTCGCGCCAGGATGACGACTTGTCGCCCATGGACGAAGCCGGGATGCCGCGCGAACTCCGCCCCCTGGTATCGGCACTGAATGGCTATCTTCAGCGCTTGCAGCGATTGGTCGAGAGCCGGAAGCGGTTTCTGGACAACGCAGCGCACCAACTCCGAACCCCGCTCACGGCGCTTTCCACACAGCTTGCAGTCGCCGCTCGTGGCCTGCAGCGTGGCGCTACGGGCCCGCTGCCTCAGGACCATCCGCTGGTTTTGGTCGAGGCGGCTCGCCGCACCACCGAAGGCGCTGTTCATCTGGCACAGCAGTTGCTGATGCTGACGCGGGTCGAGCACGCAGGTGAACTGGACCCTCACGGTCCGGTGGATTTGTGTCGCCTGGCCCGCCAGGTGGTTGACGAACGGGCTCTGCGTGCCCATCAGTCCGGGCAGGACCTCGGGCTGGAGTTGGGGTTGGCGTGCTTTCCGGTGGACGGCAACGAGACCCTGCTGCACGACGCGTTGGCCAATCTGGTGGACAACGCTCTGCATCACAACCCGATCGGGACTTGCGTGACGGTCCGGGTGGTTTCAAATGGCGTGGAGGTGGAAGACGATGGGGTGGGCATTCCAGCGCCCCACCTGCCTCATGTATTCGAGCGTTTCTACCGGGCTGCTGAGCCGGGTCGGGTTGGAAGCGGCCTCGGTCTGGCCATCGTCCAGGATATTGCGCTGCACCACGGTGCAGCGGTTCAGGCGGTCAGCCCACCGCCGTCCGGTCGTGGTACCTGCATCCGCATGGTGTGGCCCGAGATCCGGTCCTGACGACGGACCCGCCAACCGGGCCTGCTCGTCAAGGCCACAACCGATCGTCACTTCTTGTCTTTGGACAGCGCCTCTTCGAGTGCCTTCAGAGGGTCGTCTTCGGCCCCCGGATTGCCGCTGCCGGCTTCAGAGGCGGTTCCCGCTGCAGCCGATGCACTTTCGCTGGCTGACGCGCCCTCGGCGGCCGGTTCAGCCTGAACCTCGAGCACCACTTTGTCGAGATCGACCTTTTCGGTCTTGTCCAGTCCGCTCGAGACAATACCCGGGAACGCAATGATCAGTGACACCATGATGATCTGGATCAGCACAAAGGGCACCGCCCCCCAGTAGATCTGCATGGTGGTGACGGGCGGTATGGTTCTGCCCGTCACCTTGTCCGTGTAAGCCTTGTCGGGAGCCACGCTGCGGAGATAGAACAGTGCGAACCCGAAAGGCGGATGCATGAAGGACGTCTGCATGTTGACCCCCAACAGCACGCCGAACCAGATCAGGTCGATCCCCATTTTTTCGGCTACCGGTCCGAGCAGCGGCACCACGATGAAGGCGAGCTCAAAGAAGTCCAGGAAGAAGGCCAGGAGGAAGACGAGGATATTCACCACGATCAGGAAGCCGAGTTGTCCCCCCGGGACCGAGCTGAGCAGATGCTCGACCCACTTGGCCCCATCGACCCCTTGGAACACCAGACTGAAGACCGTTGAACCCACCAGGATGAACACCACGAAACTGGAGAGCTTCGTGGTCGTGTTGAGGGCCTGCTTCAGGAGCGACAGGGTGAGCCTGCGCCGGCTCGCGGCCATGATGATGGCGCCCATGGCACCCATTGCCCCGCCCTCGGTGGGGGTTGCGATACCCAGGAAGATGGTCCCGAGTACCAGGAAAATCAGGAGCAGCGGCGGGATGAGGACGAATGTGACGCGCTCAGCCATGCGCGACAGCCATCCCAGCCGGGCCAGCCGGTTCAGCACCGCCAGCGAGAAGGCCAGCAGCACCCC
>VERU01000524.1 GCA_018882485.1 Rhodoferax sp.
GGGCGCAAGCGTGCCGGTCACGATGTCGTGCTCGATGGCCGCCCGCACCACCTTGCACTGGGTCTGCCGCGTCCTGCCCTTGCCTGCGGCGACGGTCATGGCATCGTTTGCAAAGACATCGGTTTCCATTTTTGATCACCAGATATAAACAGACGATGGGTTCTATATAAAATTATGGCATTCAATTTATACTTGTCCAGCACGCGCAGGCTGCGCGATGTGGGTCCGCAGATCGGGAAATGTCGCGTAGCCGAATGCGAGCAACCATCGGGTGATCGGTCATTCTGAACTTTGTCAGGTCTGCCAACCATGCTGACTTTCCCTCATTTCGAGGCACACTTTCCGCGGACCCAATGGAGTCTGCCCCAGGTGCTGGAGCACCAGAGCCGGGTGCGTCCGGATGCTCCTTTCCTGTCCTGGACCGACGCCGGTACGCCTCGGACCTTCGCTCAGGTCAACCGCCGGGTCAACCAGCTGGCACACGGGCTGGCTGCCGCTGGCGTGCGGCATGGTGACCGGGTCTGCATTCTGTTGCCGAACTGCCTGGAGTTTGTCGAGACCTGGTTTGCCCTGAACAAGCTGGGCGCGGTCGAGGTCGCCATCAGCGATGCCTATGTGGGCAGCTTTCTGGCCCACCCCCTGCGGCTGGCTCAGTCCCGGTGGCTGGTCACCACGGCGACGCTGGCGCAGCGCCTGGTCGAGATCGAAAACGATATCCCGGTTCAGACGGTGTTCCTCGTGGATGATCCGGAGCAGCCCGGCGTGGAGGCTCCCGCCCTGGGCCGCATCCACTGTCGGCCGCATACGGCCCTGTACAGCGACCGCGTGGACGACCCGGGGATCCGGGTCGGTCCCGAAGATGTCGCCGCGGTGTTGTTGACATCGGGCACTACTGGCGCGTCCAAGGGCGTGGTGATGCCCCATTCGCAGTTTTATTTTTTTGCCGAGGAAGACGTTCAACTCGTGCGGCTGGGGCCGGATGATGTCTACATGACGGGATTTCCGTTGTTCCATGGCAATGCCCAGTTCTTGACCGTCTACCCCTGTCTGATCGCTGGCGCCCATTGCGTGCTGTACCGCAAGTTCAGTGCTTCGGACTGGGTGGGCCGGGCCTGCCGCAGCGGTGCCACGGTCACCAATCTGCTGGGAGCCACGCTGTCGTTCATCCTGGCGCAGCCCGAGTCGGACCGGGATCGCGCCCATCGCATCCGCCGGATTTATGCGGCCCCGCTGCCCAGTGATCTTGCCGGACCGTTCAGCCAGCGCTTTGGCGTGCGGGAGTATGTGGACGGGCTCGGGCAGACTGAAATCTCGAATGTGTTCATGACCCCACCCGATGCGCCCCGGCCCGCAGGTGCGAGTGGCGTGCTGGTGGATCAATGGTTCGACATTCGCCTGGCCGATCCCGAGACGGGTGAGCCGGTCGCCGAGGGGGAAGTCGGAGAGCTGTGGGTACGCCACAAGCACCCCGGCATCATTTCCACCGAATACCTGGGCATGCCGGACAAGACGATCGAATCGCGTCGCGACCTGTGGTTTCATACGGGGGATGCCTTGCGCCGGGACGCCGAGGGCTGGTACTACTTTGTGGATCGCGTCAAGGATGCGCTGCGCCGGCGTGGGGAGAACATCTCGTCCTTCGAGGTCGAGGCCGTCGTCCGGCAGCATCCCGCGGTGCGGGAGTGCGCGGTTGTCGGGGTGCCGGCGGATCAGTCTGGCGGCGAGGACGAGGTGATGGTTTTCATTGTTCCCGACCAGCCCGGTGAGCCGGACTTCGCGTCCATCGCGCGCCACTGCATGCAGAACATGCCCGCCTTCATGGTGCCCCGTTATTACGACACGCTCGAATCGCTGCCGCGTACCCCGACCGAAAAGGTCCGCAAGAAGGAGCTGCGCGAACGGGGTGTGCAGGCAGGCACCTGGGACCGCGCGAAGACCCCCGGCTGAGGCGAACCGGAGAACCCGCATGTCCGACACACCCGAACTGTTGATGGCCCGCCATGGCGCGGTCGCGCTGGTCACGCTGAATCGCCCCGAGGTGGGTAACGCCATCAACGATGCGATCCGGACGGGATTGCCGCAGGCCCTCGAGGCCTGGGACCAGGACCCCGATTGCGCCGTGGTGGTGATCGCCGGCGCGGGCGCCAAGGGTTTCTGCGTTGGCGCGGACATCAAGGAATCCCGAACGGTCGGGCATCCGGTGCAGGAGCGTTCGCGCCTGCTCGGCAACCCGTGGATTGACCGCGTGGCCCGGTTGCGCAAGCCGGTCATCGCCGCCATCGATGGCTTCTGTCTGGGGGGGGGTCTGGAGCTGGCGCTGGCCTGTGACATCCGCATGGCCACGGCG
>VERU01000053.1 GCA_018882485.1 Rhodoferax sp.
CATCAAATCCTTGGCCATCATCATCCTTTCTCTCATTTATTTCCTTTATTATTTAATTCCCAGTTCCCATGTTTCGCGAAAGGCCTTGATCATTTCCGGCTCTTGCGTCAGGTCGGCGTCCGAGCGGTCTTTCACGTCGCGTCTGTTCGTGAAAGGCTGGAAGTTGCTGCCGTACTTGATGCCGTAGGGCGGGTCGATGTAGATCATCTGCACCTGCCCGGCCATGCCTTCTTTTTGCAGCAGGCTGTTCATCACCAGCAGGCTGTCGCCGGTGACCAGCCGGTTGGCCCAGCCCCGGTCGTGCTTGTAAAAGTCCACCGCCGCGCGCAGGGGCAGGCTCTCGAACGGGGCCTCGAACAGGCCGGGCTGAAAACCTTGGGGGTGTTTCAGGGCTCCAGCCCTTGTCCCATCTGCGTTTAAAGCTCTTTTTGTTGTAGCGCTTGCGGCTTGCCCTTGGCCCTGAGCCTGACGCTTGCTCACGGCGCTGAGGATGCTCATGGCGTCGATGCGCTCGTGCACGTGCAGGCTCACGGTGTCTACCGCAAAGCGGGTGCGCTCGGCCTTGCCGGCCCACTGCAGCACGGGGTCGAGGTGGGGGTCGTAGGCGTAGGTGGTCTGGGCTTGCTCGGGGTCACTGGTGGCGTTCACCAGGCCCACTTCGGGGTTGTTCTTGCGGCGGTCGGCGTGGCGGTAGGCCAGCACCTGGGCGTCACCGCTGGCGGCGGCCTGGGCCGACGCGGGGCGCTGGGCGCGGGTGGCAGGCTTTCTGTCTGCCGGGGCCGCGATGCCGGCGGCGGACGCAGGAGGCGCGACCTCGGCCTGCAGTGTGAAAGAGGGTCGGTTGGCGCCCGTGGCGCGGGCGGTGGAGCCGCCCCGGCCCTTGCCCTTGACGGCCTGCCCGGCGGCCACCAGGGACTCGCGGGCGGCCTGAAAGTCTTCCTGCGTGACCGGGCCGAGGCCTGCTGCGTCGCAGGCGGCGCTGAACTGGCCCCACAGCGCGCCATTGCCCACGGTGCTGTGGTCGGCGGGCAGCAGTTGCAGCAGCAAGGCAGACAGTGGCGTGGTGGCCCCGGCGGGGTCGCTGGCATGGGTCATGGGGGGCCTCCCGGCAAGAATCGTTGTCCCTGAGGTTACATCAGCCAGTGACGCTTTTGTCGCGGTACCGGTAAGCTCGCCGGCCAAGTGCAGCGACCTGTACCGGAGTGACCCCCCCATGTTCAAACACGCCATCGCCACCGGCCTGACCGCCCTGCTGGCCCTGCCCGGCGCCGCGCAGGCGCAAGACAACCGCATCGACACCATCCGCTCGGATGCCCCCGAGCTGGCGCCCTATGGCCGGCAGGCGGTGGGGGTGCGGACGCTGCAGCTGGTCCACCCGGGGCAGCAGGACATCGTCCGGTTCAAGGCGGGCCAGCCCATGCCCATCTACGACCGGCCGCTGACGGTGGAGGTCTGGTATCCGGCCCGGCTGGCGGCCGGCCAGGCGCCGGCGGGTTCGTACCGCGCCTTCGCCCGGGACGGCAAGACCGAAGTCACGCTGCACGGCCGCGCCGTGCGCGACGCCTCGCCCGATGCCGGTGCCGGCCCCTATCCGCTGCTCATCATCTCGCACGGCTACCCGGGCAACCGCTTCCTGATGAGTCACCTGGGCGAGAACCTGGCCAGCAAGGGCTATGTGGTGGCCTCCATCGACCACACCGATAGCACCTACAACGACCAGACCGCGTTTGGCAGCACCCTGCTCAACCGTCCGCTGGACCAGCTGTTCGTGCTCAACGAGATGGACCGCCTGGGTGCCAGCGATCCCGCCCTAAAGGGCCTGATCGATGCCGGGCGCACCGGCCTCATCGGCTATTCCATGGGCGGCTACGGCGTGGTCAACACCATCGGCGGGGGCTTCACCGCCGCCAGCGTGGGTTTCAGCTGGGGCACGCCCAACGGCGCACTCGCCGTGCGCCAGGCCGGCAACCCGGCCCATGTGGCCTCCCTGGACCCGCGCATCAAGGCGGCGGTGGCCTTTGCGCCCTGGGGCTGGAACGCCGGCTTCTGGGATGCGGCCGGGCTGGCCGGCATCAGGACGCCGGTGCTCTTCGTGGCCGGCAGCGTGGACAGCACCTCGGGCTATGCGCCGGGCGTGCGCAACCTCTACGAGGCCAGCGTCAACGCGCCGCGCTACCTGCTCACCTACGAAAACGCCAATCACAATGCCGGCGCTCCCATGCCAGCCCCCAGGGAAATGCAGTCGCTCATGTGTGGCGACGGCTCCTGGGGCTGCGCCGAACATTACACCGACCCGGTCTGGGACAACGTGCGCATGAACAACATCGCGCAGCATTTCGTCACCGCCTTTCTGGGCAAGTACCTCAAGAGCGACGCCAGCATGGACGGCTACCTGAACCTGGTGGAAAAGGCGCAGGACGGCAAGTGGTCGGCCGAGGCCAATGGCACGCTCAGGAGCGACCACACCTACTGGAAAGGTTTCCGGCGGGGCACTGCCGTGGGCCTGAGGCTGGAGCAGCGCGCGCCCTGACGCCGGCCGGCGCTCCGCGTTCGGGCAGGCGGCTCGGGCTCAGCGCGATCCCACCGAGACCTTGCCGAACACCGCCTGTGCCTCGCGCGGCAGGCAGCGCCAGTAGGCCGGGTTGGCCGCAACGGTGCCGCCCAGGGCGGCGGCGGCCTGCCAGCCCCAGCGGGGCTGGTACAGGAAGGCGCGCGCCAGCGCCACCAGGTCGGCTTCGCCGGCGGCCAGCACCGCCTCGGCCTGCGCGGCATCGGTGATCAGACCCACCGCCGTGGTGACCATGCCGCTGGCTTCGCGGATGGCCCGGGCAAACGGCAGCTGGTAGCCCGGCCCCAGGGCGATCTTCTGCAGGGGCGAGGCGCCGCCGCTGGAGACGTGGATGAAGTCGCAGCCCAGGCCCTTGAGCGCCCGCGCCAGCTCGATGCTCTGGGCCAGGTCCCAGCCGCCGTCGACCCAGTCGGTGGCCGACAGGCGCAGGCCCAGCACCCCGTCGTAAGCTTCGCGGGTGGCCTCGAACACTTCCAGCGGAAAACGCATGCGCGCTTCCAGGCTGCCGCCATAGGCGTCGCTGCGCTGGTTGGCCAGCGGTGTGAGGAACTGGTGCAGCAGGTAGCCGTGGGCGGCGTGGATTTCCACCGCCTCGATGCCCAGGCGCGCGGCACGCCGTGCGGCATCGGCGAAGGCCCGGCGCACCCGGGCCAAGCCGGCCGCGTCCAGCGCCTGAGGGGGTGCTTCGGCAGGCAGCTGCGGCAGCGCCGAGGGGCCCACCGGGGTCCAGCCGCCCTGATCGGGCCCGATCAGCTGACCGCCTTGCCAGGGCAGCGCGCTGGACGCCTTGCGCCCCGCGTGCGCGAGCTGGACGCAGACCGGGCTGTCCGGGGCCAGCCGGCGCGCCCGGCTCAGCTTGTCGCCCAGCGCGGCGGCAGTGTGGTCGTCCCACAGGCCCAGGCAGCCGGGGGTGATGCGGCCTTCGGGCAGCACACCCGTGGCTTCGAGGGTCAGCAGGCCCGCGCCGCTGTTGAGCAGGTTGCCCCAGTGCATCAGGTGCCAGTCGCTGGCCATGCCGTCCTGGGCGGCGTACTGGCACATGGGCGCGATCACGATGCGGTTGGCCAGCGTGAGGCCGCCGCGCGGCGAGGGCAGGTGCAGGGGAGAGAAAAGCAGGCTCATGGGGTGGCGGAGTTGGGGATGCGTGGGTTGCGGCCCACGCACTGTAGCCCAAGCCGGCTCCCCGGGCCTGCGTCAGCGCAGCCGCTCCAGGATGCTGACGTAATGGGTGACGGCTGCGCCGCCCATGTTGAACACACCGGCCAGCTCGGCGCCGGCCACCTGGATGCCGCCGGCGCTGCCGTGCAGCTGCATGCTGGCCAGCACATGCATGGACACGCCGGTGGCGCCGATGGGATGCCCTTTGGCCTTGAGCCCGCCCGAGGGGTTGACCGGCAGCCGCCCGTCCATCTCGGTCCAGCCCTCCAGGATGGCGCGCGCACCCTGGCCGGGCGCGGTCAGGCCCATGGCCTCGTATTCCATCAGCTCGGCCACGGTGAAGCAGTCGTGCGTCTCCACCAGGCTGAGGTCGTCCAGCGTGGCCCCGGCTTCGCCGAGGGCCCGCTTCCAGGCCTGGGCGCAGCCGTCGAAGGCGCTCAGGTCGCGCCGGCTCATGGGCTTGAAGTCGTTGACATGCGCGGTGCCGCGCAGCCGGATCGCCTTGGGCATGGCGCGCGCGGTGTCGACATCGGTCAGCACCACGGCGGCGGCGCCGTCGGACACCGCCGAGCAGTCGCTGCGCTTGAGCGGCGGGGCCACCCAGGGGTTGCGGTCGGAGACTTCGCGGCAGAAGTCGACGCCCAGGTCCTTGCGGAACTGCGCCCAGGGGTTGTTCACCCCGTTGCGGTGGTTCTTGGCGGCGATGCGGGCCAGCGCTTCGCTCTGGTCGCCATGGCGCGCGAAATACTGGTTCGCGATGTCGGCGAAGATGCCCGCGAATCCGCCGGCGATGTCGCCCTCCTCCTTGAGGTAGGCCGCGCCGGTCAGGATGTCGGCCACCTGCGGACCGCGCACCTCGGTCATCTTCTCCGCTCCCACCACCAGCACCCGGCGCGCGCGGCCGGCGGCGATGCTGTTGAGCCCCTGGTACAGCGCCGCCGAGCCGGTGGCGCAGGCGTTCTCGACCCGGGTCGAGGGGATGAAGCGCATGGCCTCGGACACCTGCAGCGGCAGCGAGGAAAGGAAGCGCTCCCGCACGAAACCCTCGCCGAAATGCCCGAGGTAGATTTCGTCGATGTCAGCGGGCTGCAGGCCGGCGTCGGCGATCGCGTCGCGGGTCACGCGCGTGATCAGCGATTCGATGTCCTCGCCCTCGAGTTTGCCGAAAGGGGTGTGGGCCCAGCCGACGATGCATGCATTCATGGAGTGCTCCTGTGGGAGGGGTTGGGGAAAGGGTCAGACCGCCTTGCAGGTCATGCCGCCGTCCACCGGCAGCAGCACGCCGGTGATGTATTTCGCCTCGTCGGACGCCAGGAACACCGAGGCCCAGGCGATGTCCCAGGCGTCGCCCATGGCGCCGGTCGGGCAGGCCGCGTTGCGCCGGGCCACCAGGTCGGCCTCGTCGGCGAAGGTGCTGCCCAGCGAGGCCCGGGCTGTCGGGGTGTTCATCATGCCGGGCAGGATCGCGTTGGCCCGGATGCCCCGGCGCGCGTACTGCAGGGCGATGGCCTGGGTGAACTGGTTGACGGCGGCCTTGGCCGATGCGTAGCCGATGTAAGCGGTGCCCAGCCAGCGGATGCTGGCGATCGATGAGACATTGACAATGGCGCCCGCGCCCTGCGCCTCCATCACCGGCAGCACATGCTTGGTGCTGAGGAACAGGCCGCCCAGGTTGACCTGCAGCGACTGGTTCCAGGTCTGCTCGCTCATTTCCACCGGCCCGCCCAGGTAGGCCATGCCCACGTTGTTGTGCAGGATGTCGATGCGGCCCTGCCAGGCCAGGCTGTGCGCCACCAGCCGCGCGACGTCCGCGTCGCGGGTGACGTCGGCCTGCAGCGGCTCGCACAGGCCGCCTTCGGCATGGATCAGCCCGGCGGTCTCCTGCGCCGCCGCCAGGTCGAGGTCGACGGCGACCACGCGGGCGCCCTCGCGCGCGTAGGCCACGGCGGTGGCCTTGCCGTTTCCCCAGCCGGGGCCGATCGAGCCGGCGCCGAGCACCAGCGCCACCTTGTCCTGAAGTCGCCGTGCCATGGGGGTGCTCCGGTGGGTCAGACGCGACGGGCCTGCCCGGCCCAGAAGCGTTCACGGATCTCGCGCTTGAGCACCTTGCCGACCGGACTGCGCGGCAGCTCGGGCCAGATCTCGGCGCTCTTGGGGGTCTTCATGCCGCCGAGCCGGGCGCGACAGAAGTCCAGCAGCGCCTGCGGCTCCACCGTCGCGCCGGGCTTGAGTTCGACCACGGCCTTGACGGCCTCGCCCCACTTGTCGTCGGGCACACCGATGACGGCGCAGTCCTGCACGGCGGGATGGGCCCACAGCACCTGCTCGATTTCCGAGGGGTAGAGGTTGAAGCCGCCCGAGATGATCATGTCGCGCTTGCGGTCCACGATGTACACATAGCCGTCCTCGTCCATCAGGCCGATGTCGCCGGTGTGGTGCCAGCCGAAGCGCGAGGCCTCCTCGGTCGCTGCCGGGTTGTGGAGGTAGCCTTTCATGACCAGGTTGCCGCGCACCACGATCTCGCCGCGCGACTCGGCCGGCAGCAGGCGGCCGTCGTCGTCCATGATGGCGACCGGCGTGAACGGCGTGGCCCGGCCGCAGCTCGCCAGCCGCCGCTCGGCGGCCGGATCGCCGTCCACCACATGTTCCTGCGGCGACAGGTAGGTGCAGAGCATGGGCGACTCGGCCTGGCCGTAGGTCTGCGCCATCACCGGCCCGAACACGTCGATCGCCTCCTTGAGCTTCTCGCTGGACATCGGCGCGGCGGCGTAGATGAAGTGGCGCAGCGAGGAGTAGTCGAAGCGGCGCACCTGCGGATGCGCGAGCATGGCGTAGATGGCCGTGGGCGGCAGGAACAGCGTGGTCACCCGGTGCGATTCGATGTGGCGCATGATCTCCAGCGGATCGGCCCGCGGGATGAAGACCTGCGCGCCGCCCAGCGCCAGCGTGGGCAGGGCGATGCAGCCGGCGGCGTGCGTCATGGGTGCGGCGACCAGATGCACGGGTGGTGCCTCATAGGGCATGCTGCAGCAGAAGTTCGCGATCATGGTCGTGAAGTTCAGGTGCGTCAGCATCACGCCCTTGGAGCGGCCGGTGGTGCCGCCCGACGGCCAGATGGCCGCCACATCCAGCGGACCCGCCGGGATGTCCGGGTCCTCCGCGCCGACGCCAGCCAGCCAGTCGTGCAGGCTGGGGTCGGGCCCGTTGGCGCGGTCCACGCAGACCAGGCCGCGAAGGCCCGGGGCGCCCTGGCGCAGGGTTTCGACCTCCTGCGCGAAGGCGCTGTGATAGAACAGCCAGGCGCAGCCGTTGCTGTCGAGGATGTAGCGGTTGTCGTCCAGCGAATTGCGCGCATTCAGCGGCATCCAGGCCATGCCCGAGCGCAGGATGCCAAGGATGCAGGCGAAGGCATCCATGTCGTTGTGGCTCAGCACGGCCCCGGCCATGCGCGGCTGCATGCCCGACCCGATCAGGGCCTGGGCGATGCGGCAGCTCAGGGTCCGGGTGTCGGCGTAGCTCAGGCTGCGCCGCCCGTCCGTCAGGCAGACGCCATCGGGATGGCGGAGCGCGCCCCGGTCGAAATGATCGATGAGTCGCATGCGGGGCGCCGCCGGCCTCGGCTCAGGGGTTCAGAGCTTGAAGGGCAGCACCCGCTGGCGTTGCTCGCCCAGGCCCTCGATGCCCAGGGTCATCACGTCGCCTTTCTTCAGGTACACCGGCGGCTTGTGGCCCAGGCCGACGCCGGGGGGCGTGCCGGTGGTGATGACATCGCCCGGCATCAGCGTCATGAACTGGCTGACGTAGCTCACCAGCTTGGCGACGCCGAAGATCATGGTGCGGGTGTTGCCGGTCTGCATGCGCTGGCCGTTCACGTCCAGCCACATGCCGAGCTTCTGCGGGTTGGGCACCTCGTCCCGGGTGACCAGCCAGGGGCCGATGGGGCCGAAGGTGTCGCAGCCCTTGCCCTTGTCCCATTGCGGGCCGCGTTCCATCTGGTACTCCCGCTCGCTCAGGTCATTGATCACGCAGTACCCCGCCACATGGCCGAGCGCGGCCTTCTGGGTGACGTAGCGCGCCCGGGTGCCGATCACCACGCCCAGTTCTACTTCCCAGTCGGACTTGACCGAGCCCCGGGGCAGCATCACGTCGTCGTCCGGCCCCTGGATGCAGGTGGTGGCCTTCATGAAGACGATCGGTTCTTTCGGGATCGGTGCGCCAGACTCGGCGGCATGGTCGGCGTAGTTCAGGCCGATGGCGACGAACTTGCCCACCCCGCTGACCGGGCATCCCAGGCGGGGCGTGCCGCGCACCGCCGGCAGCTTGCCGGGGTCGAGCCGGCGCAGCTTGTCCAGCGTGGCGTCGTCGAGCTGTGCCGGACCGATGTCCTTGACCACCTTGCTCAGGTCGCGCAGCACGCCGCCGGCGTCGATCAGGCCGGGCTTTTCGCGGCCGGGGTTGCCGTAACGAACGAGTTTCATCAATTGCCTTTCTGGAACGGGAAGGGGGACGGCGGAAATGCCGGGTGGCAGCTTAACAGCGGCCGGGGCCTCAGTAGGTGGAGCGCCCGCCCGACAGATCGAACACCGCGCCGGTGGAAAACGAGCAGTCCTCGGTGCACAGCCAGCTCACCATCGAGGCCACCTCCTCGGGCGTGCCGAAGCGGCCCATGGGGATCTTGGACAGCATGAAGCCGATGTGCTCGGGCGTCATCTGGTCGAAGATGGCGGTGCGCACCGCGGCCGGCGTGATGCAGTTCACCCGCACCCCGGTGTCGGCCAGCTCCTTGCCCAGCGACTTGGTCAGGCCGATCACGGCGGCCTTGCTGGCGCTGTAGGCGCTGGCATTGGGGTTGCCGTCCTTGCCGGCCACCGAGGCGATGTTGACGATGCGGCCGTGGTTGCGCGCCTTCATGTGCGGCACCAGTTCGCGGCAGCAGAAGAACAGCCCGTTGAGGTTGACCTGCATGACCTGCAGCCAGCCCTCGATGGGGTAGTCCCACAGCCGGGCGTTGGGCCCGGTGATGCCGGCCGAGTTGACCAGCGCGTCCACCGGATGCCGTGCCAGTGTGCGCCGCGTGGCCTCGGCCACCGACGCCGGGTCGGCCACGTCGACCACTTCGCCGGCCGCGTCCGCGCCCAGGGCCGCGCAGGCCCGTTCCAGGCCGGCGGCATCGCGGTCCCACAGGGTGACGCGGGCGCCGGAGGCGAGCATGCGCTGCGCCGTGGCCAGGCCCAGGCCGGTCGCGCCGCCGGTGATGACCGCGTGGCGGCCCTTCAGGTCGAGCTGGTTCATATGGTGATGCCTCCGTCCACGGTGAACACCTGGCCGCTGGCGAAGCGCGATTCCTTGCTGGCCAGGTAGACCACGATGGGCGCGATCTCCTCGGCCAGCGCCAGCCGCCCCATGGGCTGGCGGGCCACGAAGTCCCGGCGTGCCTGTTCGGGGTCGGGGTTGGCGTTGATGCGCTGCTGCAGCGAAGGTGTGTCTACCGTGCCCGGAGCGACCGCGTTGCAGCGGATGCCGCGGGCCACGAAATCGGCCGCCACCGACTTGGTCAGGCCGATGACCGCGGCCTTGGTGGTGCCGTAGATGAAGCGGTTGGGCAGCCCCTTGATGCTGCTGCACACGCTGGCCATGTTGATGATGCTGCCGCTGCCGGCCGCCAGCATGCCCGGCAGCACCGCCTGGATCATCCAGAACTGCGAACGCACGTTGAGGTCGAAGGCGAACGCCCATTCGTCGTCGGTGGCCTGCAGCAGGCTGCCGTTGTGCACGAAGCCCGCGCAGTTGAACAGCACGTCGACACGGTCCATCAGGCCGATCGTGCGGGCGATGGCGGCCCGGTCGGTCACATCCAGCACCGCGGTGCGCACATTGGGCGTTCCCTGCAGCGAAGCCAGCGCTGCCGCGTTGATGTCGGTGGCCAGCACCTGCGCGCCTTCGGCGGCCATGGCCAGCGCGCTGGCGCGCCCGATGCCCTGGCCGGCAGCGGTCACCAGCACGGATTTTCCAGTCAGTCTCATGCGAACTCCGGTGTCGTGTACAGCGTCTTCCCGCCCACCCGGATCTCGGCCTGCACCTGGTACTGGCGCACCGCCCGGGCGTTGATGTCCATGCCCAGGCCCGGCGCTTCGGGTGCGCGGATCTGTCCCTGGGCATCGGGCACCAGGTGGTTGAGGGTCAGGTCGATGGCCAGCGCCTTGGGCGCTGCCGGGTATTCGCAGATGGTGTGCGCGGCCAGCCCGGCATAGGGCTGCAGCGAGGCACTGAGCGCCAGGTGCGAGGTGAAGGTGTGGTTCACGTAGGTCACGCCGCGCGCCGTCGCGTGGTCCGCCACTTCCTTGGCCGGCCCGATGCCGCCGATGCGGCCGCAGTCGATCTGCACGAAGCCGATGCCGCCGAAATCGATCAGGTGGCGCGCCATGGCGGCGTTGTGTGCGCCTTCCCCGCCGGCGAGCCGCAGGCGTCCGCAGCGCCGCGCCAGTTCGCCGTATTCATGCAGGGCGTTGGCGTGGAAGGGCTCCTCCAGCCAGACGGCGCCGGCCTGCTCCAGCG
>VERU01000525.1 GCA_018882485.1 Rhodoferax sp.
CCCCGCCGTTCCTTTTCCAGCACGCTTTTGTAGATCTGCCCCGTGGTGAAATTGTTCGCCTTGCGCATCCGGGTTTCGATGAAGCGCTCGTAGTGCCCCAGGTCCAGGTCGGTCTCGGCTCCGTCGTCTGTGACAAAGACCTCTCCATGTTGGAAAGGAGACATCGTGCCCGGATCCACGTTGAGGTAGGGGTCGAGCTTGATCAGGGTGACTTTGAGGCCCCGCGATTCCAGGATTGCTGCGAGGGAGGCTGAGGCGATTCCCTTGCCAAGGGAGGACACCACACCGCCGGTGACGAAGACAAATTTGGTCATGTCATGGGAGCCTTGCGCTCTGGGAGGTGGTAAGGCCGCATTATATCGGCCACCCCTTTCGGCCCGGTGCGTTGCGGACGCCGCAGCAGTCCCTCTGATACATTGCAAGCCATGGAAGATCTTGCGAAAAAACACATCCTGCTGGGTCTCAGCGGGGGTGTGGCCTGCTACAAGTCGGCCGAGCTCTGCCGGCTGATGATGAAGGCGGGTGCCACGGTGCAGGTGGTGATGACCGAGGCCGCCAGCCGGTTCATCACGCCGGTCACCCTGCAGGCGCTGAGCCAGCGGCCGGTCTACCTGTCCCAGTGGGACGAGCGGGCCGCCAATGGTATGGCCCATATCAATCTGGGTCGTGAGGCGGATGCCTGCCTGGTGGCCCCGGCCAGCGCGGATTTCATCGCCAAGCTGGCCCAGGGACGTGCCGATGATCTGCTCAGCCTGTTGTGCCTGGCACGGCCGTCCCAGCGCGTTCCCTTGCTGGTGGCGCCCGCGATGAACCGTGAGATGTGGGCCCATCCCGCCACCCGACGCAATGTGGCGCAGTTGCTCGCCGATGGGGCGACCGTGTTGGACGTGGGGCGGGGTGAGCAGGCCTGTGGCGAGACCGGGGACGGGCGCATGCTGGAGCCCGCCGAAATTGTGCAGGACCTGGTGGCGGCGTTTCAGCCCAAGGTGTTGGCCGGCCACCATGTTCTGGTCACCGCTGGACCGACTTACGAGGCCATGGACCCGGTTCGTGGCATCACCAATTTGTCCAGCGGCAAGATGGGTTTTGCGATCGCGCGGGCTGCGTCTGAGGCCGGCGCCGAGGTCACCCTGGTGGCGGGACCCGTGGGGCAGCCCACCCCCCGGGGAGTAGCCCGGATCGATGTGCGTTCCGCGCGAGACATGTTGGCGGCCGTTCAGGCCAGCCAGGACCGCGCCACCGTGTTCATCGCCTGCGCCGCCGTGGCCGACTGGCGTGTCGCTCAGCCCGGCAGCCAGAAGATCAAGAAGGACGGATCCGGTTTGCCGCCGCCGCTCGAATTTGTGGAAAACCCGGACATACTCGCTACGGTGGCCGCCTCCGGCAGAGCGCGGCGCGGCGAGCTGTTCTGTGTGGGCTTCGCTGCTGAAAGCCACGACCTGCTGACCCACGCGCAGGCCAAGCGGGTTCGCAAGGGGGTTCCTCTGCTGGTGGGCAACATCGGGCCAGATACCTTCGGTCAGGATGACAATGCGTTGCTGCTGGTGGACGCAGTCGGGGTGACGGAGGTGCCGCGCGCGCCCAAGCTGGTGCTGGCCCGTGGCCTCATGACCGAGATCGCGCGCCGCCTGGCGGCAAAGGGGCCTGCGCCATGATGGTCGATGTCCGGATCCTGGATCCGCGTCTGGCCCTGCAAATGCCGGCCTACGCCACCCCGGGCAGTGCCGGCCTGGACCTGCGCGCCTGCCTGGACGATCCGCTCACCCTGCAGCCGAATGCCTGGCAACTGGTTCCGACGGGGATGGCGGTCTACCTCAAGGATCCGGGCTATGCAGCGCTCATTCTTCCGCGCTCCGGTCTGGGGCACAAGCACGGTATCGTGCTTGGCAATCTGGTGGGGCTGATCGACAGTGACTACCAGGGACAGCTGATGGTCAGCGCCTGGAACCGCAGTCCTGCGGCCTACACCATCGAGCCCATGGAACGCATTGCCCAGCTGGTGATCGTGCCGGTGGTCCAAGCCCGCTTCCAGGTGGTGGAGGCGTTTGCTGCGAGCCAGCGAGGAGAGGGCGGCTACGGTTCCACAGGCACCACTTGAGGGGTGCGGGCGGGAGGTGGCCTGCGTTCAGTGCAGGTGTTGCGGGTCGGGCGAAGCCGGTCCGGCCGCCAGCCGGAAAAACCCCGGGCCTGCACTGCCCTGACCGGCTTCCTCGGGGGTGGCGGCCCGCACCGATACGACCTGGAGGTGCAGCCGCAATCCCATGCCCGCCAGCGGGTGGTTGCCATCCAGCACCACATGATCCGGATACAGGTCGGTCACGGTGTAGACCGCCTCGCGGGGCG
>VERU01000526.1 GCA_018882485.1 Rhodoferax sp.
GTACACCGGCTGGCGGGAACTGTTCGCTCCCCGGGAGAGCCGCTCATGACCCCCCCTGATCCATCGACCGGCAGCGCCCGAGTCCCCACGGTGGCGCGCCGGCTGGCAGCCGCCATCCGGGTTTCCCGTCCCGAGACGGCACCCGGCGCCGGCGACACGGCGCGGCGTCTGCTGCTCGATATTGCGGGCATCTGCCTGGCGGCGCGCCATGAGCCCTATGTGCGGGCCGCTCTCGACGCGCTGGAGCAGCCGGGCCCCTGCACCGTGATCGGCTTCGAGGCCCGTTGCGGGGCGGAGGCGGCGGCCTTCGTCAACGGCATTGCCGCGCATGGCGAGGATTTCGACGACACCTACGAGGGCGGACCGGTCCACGCCGGTGCCGTCATCGTGCCGGCGATGCTGGCCGCCGCCGAGCGCCATGCGCTCGATGGCGCGGCGCTGCTGCGGGGCATTGCGATCGGTGTCGAGGTCACCTGCCGGCTGTGCCGGGTCGCGCCGACCCGGGTGCACAAGGCGGGTTTCCATCCCACCGCCATCTTCGGGGTGATGGGGGCCGTGGCCGGTCTTGGCGCCGCGCTGCGGCTCACCGAGGATCAACTGGTGGACGCCTTCGGTCTGGCGGGCAGCCAGGCCGGCGGCATCATCGAATACCTGGCCGACGGCTCTTGGACCAAGCGCATGCATCCGGGCTGGGCGGCCCAGTCGGCGTATCGCGCGGTGCGGCTGGCCCAGGGCGGCTTCAAGGGGCCGGCGACCGTGTTCGAGGGGACCCACGGCCTGTTCCACGGTTTCGCGAATACCCGCGAGGGTGATTTCGAGGCCATGCTGCGTGATTTCGGCTCCGAATGGGTCTGGACCGGCATTGCCTTCAAGCCCTATGCCTGCGGCACCATGGCCCATCCCTACATCGATTGCGCCCGGGCCGCCCGGGCTGCGGGTGTGCAGCCGTCGCAGATCGTCCGCATCGACTGCGACACCGCCGAGGGCATCGTGCACCGGCTCTGGGAGCCGCTGGCCTTCAAGCAGTCGCCGCCCAACGCCTATGCGGCCAAGTTCAGCATCCCCTACGCCATTGCTGCCGGCCTGCTGCTCGACGATGCCGGTCTGTCCGCCTACACCGAGGCGCAGGTGCAAGACCCGGAACTGCGGGCCCTGGCCGGCCGGGTGCACTACCGCATCGATCCGGCCAACCCCTATCCGCGACAGTTCACCGGGCACCTGCGGCTGACGCTGAACGATGGCTCGGTGCGCGAGTTTTCGCAGGGCTGGTTCAAGGGCGGGGTGGACCATCCGCTCAGCGATGCCGACCTGCTGCACAAGTTCCTGGCCAATTGCCGTCACGGCGGGCTGGCGGCGGAGCCGGCCCGGCGTCTGGCCGAGCATCTGCAACACCTGACCGATCGCTCCGGCATCGACCTGAGCCTGTTGCGGGTGGCCCACTGACCGGCCGGCGGCCGGGCCCATCATTCCCCCCTGAACCCATGAACCCATGAACCCACAGCCCGATCCCGCTGTAGCGCCGGCCGACTCCGTCGCGCTGCCCCGACCCGTTGCGCTGGTCACCGGTGCCGGGCGCAATATCGGGCGCGCCATCGCCCTGGCGCTGGCCCGGCAGGGCCTGGCGGTGGCGGTGAACGTGCGCAGTTCGGTGGCCGAAGGCCAGGCCGTGGTGGACGAACTGCAGGCGCTGGGTGCGCCCGCGCTGCTCTGTGTGGCCGACGTGACCGATGCCTCCGCCGTGCAGGCCATGGTGGCGCGCATCGCGTCGGCCTGGGGCCGGCTTGACGTGCTGGTCAACAACGCGGCGGTGCGCCGCGAGGCGCCGCTGGAGTCACTCGGCGCCGCGCAGTGGCACGAGACGCTTTCGGTGATCCTGGATGGCGCCTTCTTCTGCACGCAGGCGGCGCTGCCCTGGTTGCGGCGCTCGGATTGCGCCGCCATCGTCCAGATCGGTGGCCTGACGGCGCATACCGGCGCCCAGCAGCGGGTGCACGTGGTGACGGCCAAGGCGGGCCTGGTCGGCATGACCCGCGCGCTGGCGCACGACCTGGCGCCCGGCATCACCGTCAACTGCGTGGCTCCCGGCATGATCAGCACCAACCGGCAGTCCGGCAGCTCGCCTGCGCAGCCGGCCCACCACGCCACCCACCAGCCGCTGGCCCAACGACGGGGCACCGTCGACGAGGTGGCCGCGGCGGTCTGCTACCTCGCCGGCCCGGGGGCGCGATTTGTGACCGGGCAGGTGCTGCACGTCAACGGAGGCACCTACCTGGGGGGCTGAGTCCGACCGGGCGCCGAGGGGCACCGGCAACGGCGGCGCCGAGCCGTCAGGACG
>VERU01000527.1 GCA_018882485.1 Rhodoferax sp.
GTCTACCACAACGCCGTATTCGACGGCGAGCCGGCATGAACGTGCTGGTGGTGGGGGGCTGGGGACGGGAACACGCGCTGGCCTGGAAGCTGGCGCAATCGGCGCGGGTGCAGAAGGTCTTCGTGGCCCCGGGCAATGGCGGTACCGCACGCGACAGCCGCCTGGAGAACCTGCCGATCACCGACCTGAACGCCCTGACCGAATGGGCCCAGGCCCAGCGCATCGGGCTGACCGTGGTTGGCCCCGAGGCCCCGCTGGCGCTGGGGCTGGTGGACCTGCTGCGCAGCAAGGGCCTTCGCGTGTTCGGGCCCACCCAGGCCGCCGCCCAGCTCGAAAGCTCCAAGGCCTTCTCCAAGGCTTTCATGCAGCGCCACGGCATCCCGACGGCGCGCCACCAGACCTTCTCGCAGGCCGACGCCGCGCATGCCCACATCGACGCCCATGGGGCTCCGTTGGTGGTCAAGGCCGATGGTCTGGCGGCCGGCAAGGGCGTGGTGGTTGCCAACACACTGGCCGAGGCGCATGCGGCGGTGGATTTCATGCTGGGTGACACCGCCGGTCTGCAGCACAATGCCGGTGGTGCCCGCGTGGTCATCGAGGACTTTCTGGAGGGCGAAGAGGCCAGCTTCATCGTCCTGTGTGACGGCCGCAACGTGCTGCCGCTGGCTACCAGCCAGGACCACAAGCGCCTGCTGTCCGGGGATCTCGGACCCAACACCGGCGGCATGGGCGCCTATTCGCCGGCGCCGGTGGTCACCCCGGAGGTGCACGCCCGGGCCATGCGCGAAATCATCCTGCCCACGGTGCGCGGCATGGAAAAAGACGGCATCCCCTTCACCGGTTTTCTGTATGCCGGCCTCATGATCGATGCGTCCGGTCACCCCAAGACCCTGGAGTTCAACTGCCGGCTGGGCGACCCTGAAACACAGCCCATCCTGATGCGGCTCAAGTCGGACCTGCTCGAGGTGCTGCTGGCGGCCACCGAGCCCGGCCCGCACGGCCGGCTGGACCAGGTCGAGCTCCAGTGGGACCGGCGCACCGCGTTGGGGGTGGTGGTGGCCGCGCAGGGTTATCCTCAGGCGCCCCGCCGCGGCGATCCGGTCGAGGGCCTGCCGCCCGACGCCGATGATGCCCGGGTGTTCCACGCGGGCACCCTGCTGGATGCCGATGGCCGTTTGCTCAGCAGCGGCGGGCGCATCCTGTGCGTGACGGCGCTGGCCGACAACGTGCGCCAGGCGCAGCAGCGGGCCTACGACCTGCTGGCCGGCATCCGTATCGACGGCATGCAGTACCGCCGCGACATCGGCCATCGCGCCACCCGCCACTGACCATGGCCGCACCCGCACCGGCCACCCGACCAGCCCAGCCGCTGCAGTTTCAGGGCCGGGCCTGGGCCCGCTGGCTCCTGCGGCAGGCCGGCTGGCGGGTTCATTTCGAGGGACTGCCCACCTTGCAGGGCGTGCTGGTGGTCTACCCCCACACCAGCAACTGGGATTTTGTCGTGGGTGTGCTGGCCAAGGCGGCGGTCGGCTTGCCGCTGAGCTTCTGGGCCAAGCACACCCTGTTTCAGGTGCCGCTGTTCGGGCGCTGGCTGCGCTGGCTGGGCGGCGTGCCGGTCGATCGCCGGGCACCGCGTGGCACCGTCGGCGAGGCGGTGGCAGCGATGGCGCAGGCCCGGTCCGAAGGGCGGCTGCTATGGCTCGCACTGGCGCCCGAAGGGACACGAAAGTGGCTGCCCGGCTGGCGCAGCGGGTTTTACCGCACCGCGCTGCGGGCCGGCGTGCCCATGGGTCTGGTGACGCTGGACTACGGCCGCCGCGAGGTGAGGGCCCTGGATTTTGTCCAGCTGGAGGGCGACGCGCAGCGTGACATGGCCCTCATAGCCAGCCATTACCGGGATGTACGGGGTTACCGTCCCGACCACATGGCACCCATACGTCTTATCGAAGAAACCCGCACCCGCACGGAGATCCCTGCCCCATGAACCCAGAACTGTCCCCCGGATCGCAGGTGGCTGCGGTGCGCGCCTACCTGACCGGACTGCAGAACCGCATCACCGGGGCCATTGCCGCGCTGGATGGCTCCGATTTCCTGGGCGACGCCTGGAGCAAGCCGGCCGGCGCCAGCCTGCAGGGCGATGGCATCACCCGTATCCTGGAAGGCGGCGCGGTGTTCGAGCGGGCCGGCTGCGGGTTTTCCCATGTGTCGGGCCCCCGCCTTCCGCCCTCGGCCACCCAGCACCGCCCTGAGCTGGCCGGCGCGCCCTTCGAGGCCATGGGCGTGTCCCTGGTGTTTCATCCGCGCAACCCTTATGTTCCCACGGTACACATG
>VERU01000528.1 GCA_018882485.1 Rhodoferax sp.
GGTCCGGGGGCCAGCCCGGTTCGGTTCGCCAGACGAAACAGGTGTGTGTCGACCGCGATCGTGGGTATGCCAAAGGCCACATTCAGCACCACATTGGCGGTCTTGCGGCCCACACCGGGCAAGGCCTGCAGTTCGTCACGGGTCCGGGGTACCTGGCCGCCGTGGCGGTCCAGCAGGATCTGGCAGGTCTGGAGCAGGTGCCGTGCCTTGCTGCGGAACAGGCCGATGGTGCGGATGTGCGATTCGATGCCCACCTGGCCCAGTGCCAGCATGGCCTGCGGTGTTGGCGCCGCCACAAACAGGGTTCGGGTGGCCTTGTTGACGCTGACATCGGTGGCCTGGGCCGACAGCAGCACGGCCACCAGCAACTCGAACACCGAGGTGTAGGCCAGTTCGGTCTGCGGCAGTGGATTGGCCGCCTGCAAGGTGGCGAAAAAACGTTCGATGGCGTCGGGTTTCATGGGGTTGCGCCCGGGGGCGGTGAATCATAATCTGCGCTGGCTTCATTCCGCTTCAGGTTTCCATCGCATGTCACTGCCCTTCGCGCGCCGCCTCGATCTGGTCGAAACCTCGGCCATCCGCGAACTCTTCAAGCTGCTGGGCAAGCCCGGCATCATCAGTTTTGCCGGCGGTTTTCCCGACAGCGCGCTGTTCGATGTGGAGGGGCTGCGCGAGGCCTCGGCCGCCGCGCTCGCCACAGACCCCGGCGCTGCCCTGCAGTACGGGGCGACCGAAGGATTCCAGCCGCTGCGGCAGCAGCTTGCGGCCCTGATGGCGTCCAAGGGCTGCTCGGGGCTGACGCCCGATTCCCTGATCGTCACGACCGGCAGCCAGCAGGCGCTGGATCTGATCGGCAAGACCCTGATCGATCCGGGCGACCGGGTCATCGTCGAGGGCCCCACCTTCCTGGCCACCATCCAGTGCTTCCGGCTGTACGGTGCCGAACTGGTCAGCGCGCCGGTCGACGGGCAGGGGGTGCAGACCGATGCGCTGGAGCGGCTCATCGTCGAGCACCGTCCCAAGCTGATTTACCTGATCCCGACTTTCGGCAACCCCAGCGGGGCGACGCTGAGCCGGGAGCGCCGCCTGCGTGTGCTCGAACTGGCCGCGCGTTACCGCACGGTGGTCGTGGAGGACGACCCCTACGGCGACCTGTACTTTGGCGAGCCGCCGCCGCCCAGCCTGCTGGCCCTGAGCGATCAGGTGCCGGGCAGCCGCGACTGGCTGGCCCATTGCGGCAGCCTGAGCAAGGTGCTGAGTCCGGGTCTGCGACTGGGGTGGCTGATCGCGCCGGCCGAATGGCTGGCCCGGGCCACCATGTGCAAGCAGTTCAGCGATGCCCACACCAGCACCTTTTCCCAGGCGACGGCGGCACACTACCTGCAATCGGGCCGCCTGGGCGCCGCGCTGGAGCGCGTGCGTCCGGTGTACGCCCAGCGTGCCCGGGCCATGGGCTCGGCCTTGCAGCGGGAGCTGGGTGATGCCATTGCGTTCGTGCCGCCCCAGGGCGGACTTTTCATCTGGGCCCGCCTTACCGGTGCGCACGGAACGCTCAGCGATGGCGCCGAACTGGCGCGGCGGGCCATCGCCCGAGGCGTGGCCTTCGTGCCTGGCGCCCCCTTCTTTGCCAGCCAGGCCGATGCCAGCACCCTGCGCCTGAGCTTTGCCACGATGGACACGGCCCGTATCGAGGAAGGCGTGGCCCGACTGGGCAGCGCATTGCGCCAGGCCTGAGCGCTGGCCGTTCCATGCCTTCGCGACTGCTGCGCCGCTTTGGCCTGATACCGGGCCGGCCCGGGGTGCAGGCCTTTGCCTTCATCGCCAGTTTCGAGGCGGTGGTGCGCGGGGTGAGCCTGTCCATCTACCCGTTGCTGATGTACCGGGCCTGGAGCGACGCGGCCACCGTCTCCAAGATCTACTTCGTGGTGGGGCTGGTGTCCCTGATGACGGCCCTGTCGGTGCCCATGGTGGCCCGGCATCTGGCCCGGCGCTGGGTGTACTCGGTCGGCGTCGGTCTGTACCTTCTGTCGGCGCTGTTCGGCATGCTGGGCGGACACTACACCGCACTGGCACTGGCCAGCAATGCCATGGCGACGGCCACGGTTTTCGTCTGCTTCAACGCCTATGTGCTGGACAACGTGCCCAAGTCCGAGTTCAGCCGGCTGGAGACCCTGCGCCTGTTTTATGGCGGAGTTGGCTGGACCATTGGCCCGGTGCTGGGGGTCTGGCTGCTCAGGATCTGGCCCGGTGCTCCCTTCATCGTGGTCGGACTGGCCTCGGCGCTGATGCTGGTGACCTTCTGGGC
>VERU01000054.1 GCA_018882485.1 Rhodoferax sp.
AAGATTGCCCAACTGCAGACATCGGACCTGAGCGAACTGAAGATCGCCGATTACGGCACCCGCCGTCGGTTCTCCAAGGCCTGGCACGAGGAGGTGCTCAGGGTGCTGGCGGCCCGCCTGGGGTCCAGCCCCCCGGCATCGGGTGCAGCGGCGTCTTCTGCACCGGCCCAATTTGCGGGAACCAGCAATGTGCTGCTGGCGATGAAGCTTGGTTTGACGCCTCTGGGCACCATGGCCCATGAATACCTGCAAGCCTGTCAGGCTCTGGGCCCCAGGTTGCGTGATAGCCAGATTTATGCTTTTGAATCCTGGGCCAAGGAGTACCGCGGCGACCTCGGTATCGCGCTCAGCGACGTCTACGGGATGGATGCGTTCCTGCGCGACTTCGACATGTATTTCTGCAAGCTGTTCGACGGGGCCCGCCACGACAGTGGCGATCCCTTTGACTGGGGCGAACGCATGATCGACCATTACGTCCGGCACCGGGTGGATCCCCGGACCAAGACTTTGATCTTCAGCGACGCCCTGACCATACCCCGGACCATCGCTCTGTTCCAGCGTTTTCGCGGACGCTGTCAGCTGGCATTTGGAATCGGCACCAACCTGACCAACGATCTGGGGTACGAACCCTTGCAGATCGTGATCAAGATGGTGCGTTGCAATGGGCAGCCGGTCGCCAAATTGTCGGACACGCCGAGCAAGAACATGTGCGACGATCCCAAATACCTGGCCTACCTTCGCCAGGTCTTCGATGTCAATCAGCCTGCCTGAAAGCCGATCATGTCGTTCGCAACTCGAGCCGTGAAGGCGACCTGCCTGAGCTTGGCACTCTGCCTGCTGACCCCCGCCGCGATGGCAGCGGGCCTGGATGGCTCGCGGTTGTCCGTGGCCTGGGCGCTCCCGTTCGCCGGGATGTTGCTTTCCATCGCGCTCATGCCGCTGTTGTTGCCTGCGTTCTGGCACCACCACTTCGGCAAGGTGACCGTCGGGTGGGCGATGGCTTACCTGGTCCCCTGTGCCGTGTTCTTCGGGCTGGCCGAGGCGTTGCTGGGCCTGGCCCATGCCGCCGTGGCCGAATACATCCCTTTCATCATCCTGCTGACCACGCTGTTCACGGTGGCTGGCGGCATCCACATCAAGGGCAACCTGCACGGCTCGCCGGGGCTCAACACAGCCATCTTGGCGGTCGGTGCCGTACTGGCCAGTTTCATGGGCACCACGGGTGCATCCATGTTGCTGATTCGCCCCTTGATTCGAGCCATCGACAACCGGCGGCATCAGGCCCATGCTGTCGTTTTTTTCATCTTCATCGTGTCCAACGCGGGGGGCGCCTTGACACCGTTGGGTGATCCGCCGCTTTTTCTCGGGTTCCTGAAGGGGGTGAGTTTCACCTGGACGATCGCCCACCTCTATGCGCACACGATGTGGCTGGTGGGCTCGTTGCTGGGGATCTTTTTCGTGATCGACACCTGGCTGTACCGCCGAGAGGGCGTTCTTGCAGTGGATCCAACGCCGGACACCCCGCGTCTGGGGTTCGATGGCGCCATCAATGTCGTGTTCCTGGGCGGGGTGGTCGGGCTGGTTCTGCTGAGCGGTTTGTGGCGCGGCTCGCCGACGTGGTCGATCGCCGGTGCCGATGTCACTTTGGCAGGTGTGGTGCGCGATGTCGGGTTGATCGGCCTTACGGTGCTGTCGTTGTGGCTCACGCCGCGCAGCGTGCATGAGGACAACCAGTTTTCGTGGGGGCCAATGGTGGAGGTGGCCAAGCTGTTCGCGGGAATCTTCCTGACCATCATTCCCGTGATCGCGATGCTCAAAGCGGGTGTCTCGGGTCCTTTTGGATCGGTGGTTGCGGCGGTCACCCGACCCGATGGCGCTCCCGACCCGGCCATGTATTTCTGGGCGACGGGAATCCTCAGCTCCTTTCTGGACAACGCGCCGACTTATCTGGTTTTTTTCAATACGGCGGGGGGCGATCCCCAGACGCTGATGGGGCCCATGGCGACGACCCTGGTGGCCATTTCAGCAGGCGCCGTCTTCATGGGTGCCAATACCTACATCGGCAATGCGCCCAACCTGATGGTGAAGGCCATCGCTGAGGACCGCGGCGTTCGCATGCCCGGGTTTTTTGGCTACATGGTCTGGTCTGGCTTGGTGCTGGTACCGCTTTTCGTGCTGATGACGAGGATCTGGTTCGCATGAGTGCCGATCGCTTTCGGGTTTTCGTAGCCCGAGCCATTTTTCCGGAAGTCCTGGATAAGCTCGGCCGTCATTTCGAGGTGCAGTCCAACCAGGCCGACCGGCTGATGACCCCCGAGGAAATGAGGGCCTGCCTGCAGGGTGCGAGTGGCGTGTTTACAACCGGCAGCGAGCGGGTGGACGCGCCATTGTTGGCGGCCTGTCCATCTCTGCGGATTTGCGCCAACATGGCTGTGGGTTACAACAATTTCGATCTGCCTGCGATGACCGCTGCGGGCGTCCTGGGGACCAATGCGCCCGATGTATTGACCGAAACGACGGCCGATTTCGGTTTTGCATTGATGCTGGCTGCGGCCCGGCGCATCAGCGAAAGCGAGCGCTTTTTGCGTGCAGGTCTCTGGGAGCGCTGGCGTTACGACCTGTTTGCAGGCGCCGATGTGCACGGCAAAACCATGGGGATCCTCGGGATGGGGCGCATAGGTCGGGCGCTGGCCCGACGCGGTGCGCGAGGCTTTGGCATGCGGGTGGTGTATCACAACCGCAATCGCCTGAATCCCGATCTGGAGGAGGAATCCGCAGCGCAATACCTCCCGCTGGATGGTTTGCTGCGCGAGGCGGATCACCTGCTGGTGGTCCTGCCGTATTCGGAGTCCACCCATCACCGAATCGGAGCCGCTGAGCTGCGATGCATGAAGCCCACGGCCACTCTGGTCAACATCGGCCGTGGTGGCGTGGTGGACGACTCGGCTCTGGTTCAGGCCTTGCGCTCGGGTCAGATCGCCGCGGCGGGCCTGGATGTGTTCGAAGGTGAACCCCGGCTGAATCCGGGTCTGCTGGATCTGCCCAACGTGGTGCTGACGCCGCATATTGCCAGTGCGAGCCAGCCTACCCGGTTGGCGATGGCCCATCTCGCGGCGGACAACCTCATCGGCTACCTCACTCTGGGCAAGCCGCTGACACCGCTCAACCCGGAGGTTCTGGTTGTCCGCTGATCGATCCAGCCTGCAGCCTGTGCCGGTGGTGAGCTGGCCTCTGGCAAGGGCGCCCGGGTGGCTGGGCCGTGGCTGACGGGATGCTCTGGCTCTCCTGGGCGATGGCCTTGCTGCTGGGCCTTTCGGTCTGGTTGTGGATCGCAAGATCCCAGCGGCGGCAGCAGGACGCTCTGCAGGTATCGCTGTTGCAGTGGCAGCGGTTGCAGGCCGAGTCCATGGAGCGCCTGAGCCGGGAGCTGCGTCGCGACATCGACGAGGCGTCGCGCAGCCTGCGTCTGGAGTTGTCGCAGAACCTCAGTGGTTTCCAGCAGGGCCTGCTGGCACAGTCTGGCGAGGCGACGCGGACCCAGAATGCGCAGATCGACGCATTCGGACAGCAATTGGCGCTGTTTCAGAAGGCGCTGTCGGACACCCTGCTCGGGCAACTCCACGCGCTCACCGAGGGGAATGCACGGCGCCTGGGCGATGTCCGGTTGACCCTGGAAACCCAGTTGAGCGCCCTGCAATCTCAGAATGCGGCCAAGCTCGAGGAGATGCGGGTGATCGTGGATGAAAAGTTGCAGGCCACTCTGCAGTCCAGGCTGGGTGAAAGTTTCCGCCTGGTGGCCGAGCGACTGGAGCAGGTTCACAAAGGGCTGGGTGAAATGCAGACGCTGGCTGTGGGGGTCGGAGACCTCCGGCATCTGCTGAGCAATGTCAAGGTGCGCGGGATCTTTGGCGAAGCGCAGCTTGCCGCCCTGCTGGAGCAGGTCCTGGTCCGGGATCAGTACGCTGCTCAGGTTTCCACCCGCCCGGGCAGCCGGCACATGGTCGACTTTGCCGTCAAGCTCCCCGGTTCCAGTCAGGATGGATTGCCGCTCTGGTTGCCCATTGATGCCAAGTTTCCGAATGAGGACTACGAGCGCTTGCTGGAGGCACAGGGACGGGCCGATCCCGTGGCTGCCGATGCGGCCGGTCGAGCGCTGGAGGCCCGTATCCGCCTGGAAGCGCGATCGATAGCCGACAAATACCTTGAGCCACCCCACACAACCGATTTCGCCATCCTGTTTCTTCCGACCGAAGGACTCTACGCCGAGGTCCTGCGGCGTCCTGGATTGATGGAAGCCTTGCAGCGGGAACACCGCATCGCGCTGGCAGGGCCCACGACCTTGCTGGCCCTGCTCAGCTCACTGCAAATGGGTTTTCGCACCCTGGCACTCGAGCGGCGATCGAGTGAGGTATGGCAAGTACTCGGAGCGGTCAAGACCGAATTTGGCCGTTTTGGCGAAGTACTGGCCAAGGTCAAGTCGCAGACCGAAACCGTGCTCAAGACCCTGGACAGTGCCCAGACCCGCAGCCGGGCCATGGGGCGCGCGCTCAAGGCCGTGGAAGCCTTGCCCCAGGCCCAGGCTCAGGCCCTGGTAGGCACTGCACCGGAGACACAGTTTGAGACGGATGAGGGGTAGTCTGCTGTGCCGGCTGATCGCCGGCCATGTCTTCCTCCATGCCTGCATGGCCGGTACCCGGATGGCCGTGCCCCTGCTGGCCCTGAGCCAGGGGCATAGCGCCCTGGCGGTCGGTATCCTGCTGGCGCTGTTTTCCCTGACGCAGGTCTTTCTGGCCCTGCCGGCCGGTCGCTTTGCCGATCGCAAAGGATTGCGTCCCACGGTGGGGTGGTCGGTGGTCGTGGCCACGTCGGGGGTGGCGGCCGCTTTGTGGGTGCCCGTGTTTCCCATGTTGTGCGTAGCGGCCTTGGCCTCGGGCGGCGCCACCGGCGCGGCATCGATCGCATTGCAGCGCCATGTGGGCCGGGCTGCAGCCAATGCCACTGAGCTCAAGCGGGTCTTCAGCTGGTTGGCCATCGGTCCGGCCGTCTCGAATTTCCTGGGTCCCTTTCTGGCTGGATTGCTGATCGACCATGCCGGCTCCCAGGCCGGCGATGTCATGGGTTACCGGGCGGCTTTTCTGCTGATGGCCTTGCTGCCGCTGGTGACTTGGATGCTGGTGAGGTCGTTGCGAGAGGACCGGGAACCCCACCGGTTGCTGCCCGATGCCCGAGCCGGCAATGCATGGGATCTGCTGGCCGACATCCGGATGCGTCGGCTGATGATCGTGAACTGGTGTCTGGCGTCGTGTTGGGATGTGCACACCTTCGTCGTTCCTGTGATCGGGCACGAGCGGGGCTTCAGTGCATCGGTGATCGGGTCCATCCTGGGCGCCTTTGCCATGGCGGCTGCGGTGGTACGGCTGTTGATGCCGATGGTTGCTGCACGCCTGCGTGAACATGTGGTCATCACCGGTGCGATGGTCGCGACCAGCATCCTGTTCACGATGTACCCCTGGGTGTCCTCCCCCTGGGGCATGGGCGTTTGCTCGGTGTTTCTGGGTTTCGCGCTGGGCTCGGTGCAGCCCATGGTCATGAGCACCCTGCACCAGATCACCCCGCCACACCGCCACGGTGAAGCGTTGGGGCTGCGTCTCATGGCGATCAATGCAACCAGCGTGGCCATGCCCGTCCTGTTCGGTACGGTGGGTGCCATTGTGGGCGTCTCCGTGGTCTTCTGGACGGTCGCGGCCGTCGTCGGAGTGGGGGCTCGCCCGGCATGGCGCCTGCGGGTTCCCACATCCCGCTCCTGAAACCGAGGCCTGGCCGCGAAAGGTTCCGGCGGCCTGACGCCGGTGCCGCGTCGACCCATCAACCTCGGTGGGCGCGCCGCAGGGCCTCGATCATGCCCCAGATCGACCACCGGCCTGAGCCGAGCGCGAAGCCTGGCACCAGCAGTCGAGCCCATCTCCACCAGGGTCTGCGTTGCCATCGGAGCCACCGGTTCCACAGACTTTCTGCTACGGACCAGGGCGTCTCCAGGGCCAGCGTGCTCCACCGCAACCGGGCTCGCAGCTGCGCGCTGCGCCGTCTCAGGCGCTGCTGGCGCACCATCAGTTCAGCGAGCGGCACGATCCGTTTCGCCTCGACACAGCCGCTGGTCCAGGTCCAGTTCGAGCTGACTGAGCTGGAACACACGGGCCACCTGCCGCACGCCCTGGTGAGCCAGGCGCAACAACAGCAGTCCGATGCCGATCAGCAGCGCCGCCATGATGATCAGCCCCTGGGCCCACCGATCCTGAGGCAGGCTCAGGATGACCGCGGCGCAGATCAGCCCCAGGCCACCCGTGCAGACCACCAGCGCCGCGCCAGTCCACCACAGCGCGGTCAGCAGGTGGTGGCTGGCCATTTCCAGCTCGCTGCCCAGCAGTTCCAGGCGCACTCTCGCCAGTTCCAACGCCGATGCGATCCACTCGGCCAGTGATTTCCGCAAACTCACACCGTGTCTCCGCCGATGGCCTGGGGCGGGTCAGCGACGGCTGGCCAGCCAGCCAATCAACACGCCCACGCCCGCAGCGGCGCCAACCGACATCCAGGGGTTGGTGTGGACGAATTCATCGGTGGCCTGACCCATGGCCTTGGCCCGTGCCAGCGCAGCGGTCTGCATGTGGGCTAGATCGTTTTTCATTTGCCCGATTCGCGATTGAACACGGGATCGCAGGTCGTCAGCACCTTCGCCGGCCTGGCTGGTCGTCATCCGCAGCAATTCTTCGGCGTCGGCAATGACCACTTTGAGATCTCCCATCAGCTTGTCTTTGTAGGCGGTACTGGCATCGTTCATTTCGGGTTCCTCCGCAGTGTTGAAGCAAACTGGATGTTAGGCGCCGTGTGGCCCGACCGGCTTGACATCCAGCAAGCGGCGCAGGCTGCGCCTGGTGCGGTGGGGCCAGCCCCTTGCTGGTATGCGACCACCCTATGAGACATCGCAAGGTGGAGCCGGCATGGCGGCCTAGCATGCCCGCTATGGCGACGGTTTTTGATCCCCTGCGCTTTGCCTGGGCCTGTGGGCAAGTCTGGGCCGATGGGGCGGCGGGTGCCGATGTGCTCGCCTCCCGGGTTGAAGTTCGGCTGCAGCAGCTGGTGTCAGCGGCCCGGAGTGGCTCGGCCCTGTACCGAGACAAGTTGTCGGCATGGTCTGGCGACACGTTGTGCCTGGACCAGATTCCGACGACCACACGGGCCGAGCTGATGGCTCGGTTCGATGACTGGGTGACGGATCCGTCCCTGTCCCTGAGCGGTTTGAAATCCTGGTTGAAGGATCGGGATCGGGTTGGTGAACCGTGGCAGGGACGTTATCTGGTCTGGGAGAGCTCGGGCACCAGCCGACAGCCGGGTATTTTTGTGCAGGATGCCGCTGCGCTGGCGGTCTACGACGCGCTGGAGTGGCTGCGCCGGCCTCCTCCCACGCCTCAGCGTGGCTGGCTGGACCCCTGGTATGCGGGAGACCGTCTGGCCTTCGTCGGCGCGATCGGCGGTCATTTCGCCAGCGAGGTGATGATGCGCCGGCTGGCTCGGGTCAGTCCCTGGCTATCCGGGCGGGTGCATCACCTGTCGATATTGACGCCCCTGAACAGGCTGCTCGTGCAACTCAACCGCCTGCGCCCAACCGTGATCGTGACCTATCCGTCTATGGCGACCCTGCTGGCAGAACCCGCGACGGCTGCCTTGCTGAACTTCCGCCCCTCGGAAATCTGGACTGGGGGAGAGGGATTGAGCCGCGCCATGCGTCAGCGTATCGTCGACTCACTGGGGTGTTCGGTGCGCAACCATTACGGGGCCTCGGAATTTCTTCCCATTGCGTGGGAATGCCTCAGTGGACACCTGCATGTCAATGCCGACTGGGTTCTGCTGGAACCCGTCGATGCATCGGGACGGCCCTGCCAGCCTGGCGATATGTCGGCGACGACCCTGCTGACCAACCTGGCCAATCGGGTACAACCCCTCATCCGCTACGACCTGGGGGATCAGACCCGTACGGTGCCCGGAGCCTGTGACTGTGGGTCTCCCTTGCCACGCATCGAGGTGCTGGGCCGGCGGGACGAGCCCATTTGCATGGAGGGTCGCCATGGCCAGGTCGTCACGCTGCTGCCGCTGGCCCTTACCACCGTCCTGGAGGAGGAAGCGGGTGTCTTTGATTTCCAGTTGGTCCGCCTGAACGCGCGATCGGTGTGCCTGCGTCTGCCGCTTTCGGCGCAGGGCGGCGAGGCACTGGCGCTGCGCTGCCGCCATGTTTTGCAGCGGTTCTGGGAACACCAGGGTCTCGCGCCCCTGGTGTTGTCCATCGACAGGGTGCAGCATGCGCCCCGCAGCGGCGCCGGCAAGGCTCGCCGGGTGGTGTCGGCCTGACGCCATCCGGCGCGGCCAGTGATGGCCCAAGATGACCTGCGTGACCCGGATGACCCCGGTCCCTGGTCGGCGGCCGAGCCAGCATTCAGTGGCTTTGCAGGGTCTGGCCGATCAGACTGGCGACGCTCACGCAGTTGCTCGCGTGCGGCAGGCAGTCGGTGCTCCAGATGTGCTGGACGCCCGCTTGCCGAACCTGCTCCAGGCCGTCGCCCAGGAACAGGGCATGGGTCACAGCCACGTCCACCGATGCAGCGCCGGCCAGCCGCAGGGCCTGCGCCGCCTGGGCCAGCGTGTGCCCTGTGCTGGCCACATCGTCGAGCAGCACGACGGCGCGACCGTCGACCGGGATGCCGGGCAGGAGGATATGGACATCTCGATCGCCCCGACGGGTCTTTTGACAGGCCGCAAAGTCCAGCCGGTGACGCTTGGCCGCAGCCGATACCCACTGCAGGGATTCGGCATCGGGACCGATCAGCAGGGGGTGGGCACGCTGCGCGACGATCCAGTCGGACAGCAGTGCGGTGGCACTCAGGGTATGTGCCTGTGCGACTGGAACGGCCTGCTGCAAGGTGGACACCCGGTGAAGATGCGGATCGACCGTGATCAGGGCGTCAAACAAGGTGGCCAGCCAATCGCCGATGATGCGTTGGCTGACCGCCTCCCCGGGGTGGAACGCGGTGTCCTGGCGCATATAACCCAGGTAGGGCGCCACCAGGGTCAGGTGCAGCGCCCCCAGTTCGCGCGCCGCTCTGGAGGCCAGCAAGAGCTCCACCAACTTGGTGTTGGGATCGTTCAGGGTGCGCAACATCACCACCCGGGCGGGCAGGTAAGCCGGTAGCGTCAACCGCGATTCACCGTCTGGAAACCGGTGCACCTCGATACCCGCCAGGTCCAGGCGAGCCGCGTCGGCCAGGCGTGTGGCCAGGTCTGCCTGGTCACCAAAGTGCAGCAAAAGACCCGGTGCGTGCATCAGAACTCCACAAAGACATGGGGTACCTCATCGCGGGTGCCGAAGGCGTAGCCATTGGACCGGAGGCTGGCTTGCCGGGCGAATTCCAGGTCGCTGGAAAACACCGCGTGGACTCGGTACAGCGTCTGTCCCGCCTGAACCGCAGCCCCCAGTTTGACGAGCAGATCCACGCCAGCGCCGGCCACCTTGGGCGCACCGGCAAGTCTCGCGATGCGGGCAATCTGCAGGTTGTCGATGCCGGTGACCACGCCGTCGGCCGGTGCACAGACCTCGAAGGTCAAGGCGCCGAGCGATGGATGTTCCGGATCAAAGGGCCGGGCACCTTGGGCTGTCGTGATGGCGCGCATCTTGGCCAAAGCCCGTCCGGAGTCCAGGATATCCCGGGCAATACCGAAGCCGTCGCCGCCCCGCACATCGGGGTGGCATTCGATCAGGCGTCCCGCCAGTCGCAGCGATTTCTGCCGCAAGTCGTTGGGGGCGCGGGGGTCATTCTCCAGAACCCACATCGCATCCCGTGCCTCCATCACCGGTCCGATGCCGTTGCCGATGGGCTGGCGGCCGTCGGTGATGACCACATCCAGCGAAAGTCTCAGTCGACCGGCGACGTATTCAAACAGCCGGCGCAGACGTTGAGCCTCGGGCATGGAGCGGACCTTGGCGGTCGGCCCGATGGGAATGTCCAGCACCAGATGGGTAGAGCC
>VERU01000529.1 GCA_018882485.1 Rhodoferax sp.
GGCCAGTGCAGGGGCATCGTTCACGCCGTCGCCCACCATCGCCACCACGTGGCCGCCCGACTTGAGCGCCTGGACGTGACCGGCCTTGTCGGCGGGCAGCACCTCGGAAAGCACCTGATCGGGTTGCAGTCCCAACCGCGCGCCCATGGCCTGGGCCGCACCCTGGTTGTCGCCGGAAATCATCACGACGCGCACGCCCCTCGCACGCAACCGGTCCAGGGCCTCGCGGGCACCAGGTTTGGGTTCGTCGCCAAAAGCCAGCAATCCCAGCAGCCGGATCTGGTCCGCTTCGGTGACAGCCAGTCCTGACACGGTCAGGCCCTGTCGTTGCCAGCGATCGGCATCCGGCTGCCACGGACTCAGCGACGCACCGAGTTCGGCCATCCAGCGCAGGCTGCCCAGGTAGACCGGACGGCCTTCGATCCGGCCCTCGGTGCCCCGACCGGGTACGGCGCGCAGGGCATCGGCCGCAGGCGGTGCCAGGCCTTGATCGCGGGCTGTTGCCAGAACCGCCAGGGCCAGCGGATGGTTGCTGCCGTTTTGCAGTGCGGCGGCCAGGGTGAGCAAAGTCGTCCCGGAGGACGTCGCGCCGTCCTCGCCAGGAGAGCGACCACTCCATTCGAGCAAGCGCGGCCGCCCGACGGTCAGCGTGCCGGTCTTGTCGAAGGCCACGGTGTCGACACGGTGAGCCAGTTCCAGCGCTTGCACGTCCTTGATCAGGATCCCCTGGCGGGCTGCCACGCCCGTGCCGGCCATGATGGCAGCGGGTGTGGCCAGTCCCAGTGCGCAAGGACAGGCGATCACCAGCACCGCCACCGCATGGATGAGGGCGGCCTCGAAGCCCTGGTCGTTCCACCACCAGCCCAGCAGGGTCAGCAGGGCCAACCCCATCACCACGGGCACGAACACCGCACTCACCTGGTCGACCAGACGCTGGATCGGGGCCTTGGCCGCCTGGGCATCTTCCACCAGCCGGATGATGTGCGCCAGCACGGTCTCGGCGCCCACCGCCCGCACCTGCAGCACCACCCGCCCATCGCCGTTGATGGACCCTCCCGTCAGGGCAGCGCCCGGTTCCTTGACCACCGGCAGGGGTTCGCCAGTCAGCATCGATTCGTCCACCTGGGTGCTGCCTTCGAGCAGACGTCCGTCGACCGGCAGGCGTTCGCCCGGGCGAACCACGATGCGGTCGCCGACCAGCAGCTCGGCCACTGGCACGTCCACCTCGCCGTCGCGACCCATCAGGTGCGCGGTCTCGGGACGCAAGGCGTGCAAGGCCCGGATCGCCGCCGTAGTCTGCCGTTTGGCACGTCCTTCCAGCCACTTGCCCAGCAGCACTAGGGTCACCACCACCGCAGAGCTTTCAAAGTACAGGTGCACCATCGCACCTGGCTCGGCCGTCCACCAGAGCCAGACCGACAGCGCCCAGCCGGCGCTGGTGCCCACGGCCACCAGCAGGTCCATGTTGCCGGTACCGGCCCGCAACGCGTGCCAGCCCGCCCGGTAGAAACGGGCCCCCAGGATGAACTGCACCGGGGTGGCCAGCAGAAATTGCAACCACGCGGGCAGCATGCCATGCCATCCCAGCGCGTGCAGCCAGGCAGCCGGCAAGAGACCCAGCGCCATGGGCAACACCAGCGGCAATGAAAGCGCCAGGCCCAGGCCCACTGGCCAGAAGTCGCGCCAGGGGCCGGCGGGGTTCGGATCGTCCAGTACGGCGTTGGCGGCCCGGGGCTCGTAACCCGCGTCGCGGATGGCCCGGCGCAGCAAGGCATCGGTCTGGGCTGCGGCGTGCACCTGGATACGGGCCGATTCGGTGGCCAGGTTCACGCTGACATCGGCCACGCCCGGAACCTTGCGCAAGGCCCGTTCCACCCGCATCACGCAGGAGGCGCAGGTCATGCCGCCGATGCCGATGTCCTGCTGGGACAGATTCGGGTCCGGCGGTTTTGGGGTATCGGATGGGGGGATCTCGGCGCTCATGGTGCAAGCCTAGCGCACTTTGTGTGGCGTGACTTTGACCGACGTTATGCTCGGGTCTGAATGGCCGGACCGCAGAAAAGCCCGAAGACCCGGGTTCCCGGATTCCGGGACGGCGCTGGCAGGAGTACACCATGCACCATCTGATCGACGTAACCGGGATGACCTGCGGCCACTGCGAAAAAGCTGTGACCCGAGCCGTGCTGCAACAGGACCCTGCCGCGCAGGTGCGCATCGAGCGCGTACAGGGGCTGGTCGAAGTCGATTCCTCATGCCCCCCAGAGGTGCTGGCCCAGGCCATTGCCGCAGAGGGCTACAC
>VERU01000530.1 GCA_018882485.1 Rhodoferax sp.
GGCGTAGGCGCCCTGCAGCTGCGGCAGGGCGGCGCGCACGGCTTCGAACAGGTCGCCGTTGTAGAGGCTGTCCACCAGGTGGGCGATGACTTCGGTGTCGGTCTGGCTGTGAAAGACGTAGCCGCGGGTGCGCAGGGTGGCGCGCAACTCGTCATGGTTTTCAATGATGCCGTTGTGCACCAGCGCGATGCGGCCGGGGCGCTGCAGGGCATCGGCGCCGACACCATGGCTGAAGTGGGGATGGGCGTTGTGCACCGCCGGGGCGCCATGGGTGGCCCAGCGGGTGTGGGCGATGCCGGTGCCGCCTTCGAGCCGGGTCTCGGCCACCTGCTGCGAGAGTTCGGCCACGCGCTGGGTGCTGCGGGCGCGCTGCAGGCCACCGGCATGCACGGCCACGCCGCAGGAGTCGTAGCCGCGGTATTCCAGGCGCTGCAGGCCCTGGACCAGGATGGGAACGATGTTGCGCGCGGAAACCGCGCCGACGATGCCGCACATAGCCAGACCTCCTGCAAACTGGCCGAGATGGTAGCGGTCTGGCTATGAAATTATGAAACTAAATTAACTTTTCAAAGACATAATATTTCATCAATTCAGGTAAATCGATATTTATTTCAAATACATTTGTTTTATGGAACATTTTGACCTCGATGCCACCGACCTGGCCCTGCTGGACCAGCTGCAACGCGACGCCTCGCTGAGCAACCAGGCTCTGGCAGAGGCGGTGCACGTGTCGCCCCCCACTTGCCTGCGCCGGGTGCGGCGGCTGCGCGAGGCGGGCTGGATCGACAGGCAGGTGGCGGTGCTCAGCGTCGACAAGCTGGCCAGCGCAGCCAGCCACGGGCTGTGCGCCATCGTGGAAGTCACGCTGGATCGGCAAGACCAGGCCGCCCTGGAGGCCTTCGAGGCCAAGGTGGCGCCCGAAGACGCCGTGCAGCAGTGCTACCGCGTCTCCCCCGGGCCGGACTTCTGCCTGGTGGTGCACACCGCCCACATGCCCGCCTACCTGGCCCTGACCCAGCGCCTGTTCACCAGCGACGCCAATGTGCGCAACGTCAAGGCGTTTTTCAGCGTCAGGCGCAGCAAGTTCGGCGCACACGTGCCGCTGCCCGCGGCCTGAGCGGGCGCGGGCTCAGGCCAAAGGCAGCCTAAAGCTGACCCGGCAGCCACCGTCGGGCGCGCCGCTGGCTTCGATCTGGCCGCCGTGGCGCTCGATGATCTTGCGGGTGATGGCCAGGCCCAGGCCCAGGCCTTCAAAGGCCTTGCTGCTGTGCAGCCGCGCAAAGGGCTGGAACAGGCGGGTTTGGTGGCCAGGCTCAAAGCCGACGCCGTTGTCGGCCACCGTCAGCACGCACTGGCCGTCGTGCCGGCTCGCCGCCAGGCTGATGCGGGCCTGGGGGCGCGGCCGGGTGAACTTGAGGGCGTTGGCCAGCAGCTCGGTCAGGGCCTCGCGCAGCAGGGTGGCATCGGCCATCACCGGCGGCATGTCGGGAGCCAGCTGCAGCAGGGCATCCCGCGGGTTCGGGCCGTCGGCGGTATCCGGCCCGGGCTTGTGCCGCAGCGTGGCAAAGGCCGCCTGCGCCAGCTCGCCCACATCCAGCGGCATGGGCTCAAAATGGCCCTGCCCGGTGCGGGCCAGCCGCGCCAACCCGTCGATCTGCAGGCCCATCAGGCGGGCGGCCTCGCTGATGCGGTCCAGGTGCGGCAGCACCTGGCTGCGCTGCGGCTCGGGCAGGTCTTCGCGCAGGATATTGGCAAAGGCGCCCAGGTGGCGCAGCGGTGCCCGCAGGTCGTGCGAGACCGCGCGGGTGAAGTCTTCCAGGTCGGCACGCGCCTGGCGCAGCTGGCGCTCCAGGCGCTCGATGCGCTGCGCCGGCAGCTCGGCCGCAGTGCCTGCATCGGCGCTCCCGTCGATATTCGCGTCGGCCATCCCGTCGTTGCTCATTTGCGCGGCCGCTGCCAGTTGGGGATGCTGATCTGCTTGCCACGCGCCACCGTCAGCGCGCCCGGAGGCGTGTCTTTGGTGACGGTGGAGCCGCCGCCCACGGTGCCGCCCGCGCCCAGGGTGACGGGCGCCACCAGCACGCAGTTGCTGCCCACGTGCACGCCGGCCTCGATGGTGGTGCGGTGCTTGTGGGCGCCGTCGTAGTTGGCAGTGATGCTGCCGGCGCCATAGTTGACGCGCTCGCCCACCAGCGCGTCTCCCAGGTAGGCCAGGTGGTTGGCCTTGGCGCCGGCAGCCAGGGTGCTGTTCTTGACTTCCACAAAGTTGCCGATGTGCACCTGAGCGCCGAGC
>VERU01000531.1 GCA_018882485.1 Rhodoferax sp.
ACCTTGTTGTGGCGCTGACGCTTGGTGATATCGTCGATGCGCTCGGTGGGGAGCTTCACGGCAGCGCGTCGCAGCGAGTGGAAGCTCTCGCTCCGCTTCAGGCAGCGGGGCCGCATCAACTCAGTTTTCTCAGTCATCCCCGCTACCGGCAGCAGCTCGAAGCCAGTCGTGCGGGTTGTGTCATCGTGGGGCCATCCATGGCGGAACTGGCTCAGCGGCGAGGGGCCTGTATCGTCTCTGACGACCCCTATTTGTACTTTGCTCGGGTGACCCAACTGTGGCGCAGGCGGTTCATCAGTGTGCGGCCGGCGGGTGTGCATGCCCAGGCGGTCATTGAGCCCGGAGCCTGGGTGCACCCAACGGCCTACGTGGGGCCCTTTTGCTTGGTCGAGGCGGGTGCGCGCATTGATGCCGGTACGGTGCTCAAATCTCGCGTGACAGTAGGGCGGGATTGCACAGTGGGCAGCGGGTGCATCCTTCACTCGGGTGTCGTGATCGGATCCGATGGTTTTGGATTTGCCAACTCAGAGGAAGGGTGGGTAAAGATCGAGCAATTGGGTGCAGTCCGAATCGGGCGTGATGTCGAAATTGGCGCCAACACCTGTGTCGATCGGGGCGCTCTTCAAGACACCATCATTGATGACGGGGTCAAACTCGACAACCTGATCCAGATCGGACACAACGTTTACATCGGTTCCCACAGCGCATTGGCAGGTTGTGTCGGAGTCGCAGGCAGTGCCCGGATTGGCTCCCACTGTACGCTGGGTGGTGGTGCCATCGTGCTCGGGCATCTGGAAATTGCGGATCATGTGCACATTTCCGCTGCCAGCGTGGTGACCCGCTCGATACGCCGACCTGGCAACTACACAGGCATCTTCCCGCTGGATGACAACGCCGCCTGGGAACGCAACGCGGCGTCACTCAAACAACTGGGTGGACTGCGTGATCGTCTGCGTGCGCTTGAGCAGTTCCACAAAAATCAGGAAAGACGTTGATGGATATTCACAAGATTCTGAAGCAGTTGCCGCATCGGTATCCTTTTTTGCTGGTAGATCGGGTGACGGACCTTGAAAAGGGCGTGCGTATCCGAGCCCTGAAAAATGTCACCATGAACGAGCCATTCTTTCAGGGGCACTTTCCCTACAGGCCCGTGATGCCGGGAGTACTGATGCTGGAGGCCCTCGCGCAGGCCGCGGCCTTGCTGGCCTTCGATGCCCTGGATACAACCCCGGATAGCCAGTCTGTCTACTACTTTGCCGGTATCGACGGTGCCCGCTTCAAACGGCCCGTGGAGCCGGGCGACCAGTTGACACTCGAAGTGGAACTGCTGCGCATGAAGGCCGGAATTTTCAAGTTCAAGGCCCGTGCCCGGGTAGGAGATGAGGTGGCCGTGGAGGCCGAACTCACCTGCGCCATGCGCAGCATCGCCTGAGGGTCAGGACCGTGGCGCAGATCCACCCGACGGCCATTGTGGATCCGTCTGCCGAACTGGACAGCCAGGTCGGGGTCGGGCCGTACTCCATCATCGGCCCTCGGGTGCGCGTGGCCAGCGGCACTCAGATAGGCGCCCATTGCGTGATCGAAGGGCGTACCACGATCGGGCATGACAACCACATTTTTCAGTTCAACTCGCTGGGTGCGATTCCGCAAGACAAAAAGTACGCAGGCGAGGATTGCGAACTCGTCATCGGTGACCGAAACACCATCCGGGAATTTTGTACCTTCAACATCGGCTCTCCTGGCGATGCGGGGGTGACCCGCTTGGGAAATGACAACTGGATCATGGCTTACGTGCATCTGGCACACGATTGTCAAGTTGGCGATCACACCATCTTCGCGAACAATTCACAGTTGGCAGGCCATGTTCATGTGGGCGATTGGGCCATTCTGGGTGGTTTCACGGTGGTTCATCAATTTGTCCGAATCGGTGCACACAGCATGACAGCGATGTGCTCCCTGTTATTCGCCGATTTGCCGCCATTCGTGATGTGCCAGGGTCAGCCGGCGCAAGCACGGTCCATGAATTACGAAGGCTTGCGCAGGCGCGGCTATTCCGCTCCCCGTTTGGCCGCCGTCAAGGCCATGTATCGCTTGCTGTACCGCGATGGACTGACCCTGGAGACGGCAATGCAACAGATCTTTGACTTGGGCGCCACCATCCCGGAGGCCATCATGGATGTCGAGACGATGCTGACCTTCCTGAAGCAGACGTCTGCCCAGCGTGGTATCGCTCGCTGACAACGCGAAGGCCGATCGGGTGATCGGCCCGGCTTGTGTCGTGCCTCATGCTCC
>VERU01000532.1 GCA_018882485.1 Rhodoferax sp.
GTGCAGGCGCTGGCCGATGCGGCCGCCTCGCACGATGTGATCCTCACCAGCGGCGGTGTCTCGGTGGGTGAGGAAGACCATGTCAAACCGGCGGTGCAAAGCCTGGGGCAGCTGTTTCTTTGGCAACTGGCCATCAAGCCCGGTAAACCCTTTGCCTATGGGCAGATCGGAACCAGCCATTTCATGGGCTTGCCTGGCAATCCGGTGTCGAGTTTCGTGACCTTTCTGCTGCTGGTCCGACCGTTCCTCCTGACCTTGCAAGGAGCCACCCGGACCGATCCGGATGCGCTGATGCTGACCGCGCATTTTGATTGGCCCCGCGCGGATCGCAGGCGGGAGTTCCTGCGAGTGCGCCGCAACCGGGCCGGCGGCCTGGACCTGTATCCCAACCAGAGCTCGGGTGTTCTGACCTCGGTGGCCTGGAGCGATGGCCTGGTCGACAATCCGGCCGGCCAGACCATTCGCGCCGGGGATACCGTGCGTTTTCTGCCTTTGGCGAGTTGGTTGGCATGAAGATCACCGTGCGCTATTTCGCGGCGGTTCGGGAGGCGACGGGCGTTTCGTCGGAGTCTCTGCAGACCGACGCCTTGACCCTCGGCGCCCTGCGTGACAGCCTGTGTGCCACCAGTGCCCGCCATGCCGAGGGCTTGGCCCGCAGCCGGTTGCTGCGGGTGGCCCGCAACCAGGAAATGTGTGACGAGTCCGAGGCGCTGTCCGACGGCGATGAAATCGCTTTTTTCCCGCCGGTCACTGGCGGTTGAGGCGGCTCATGGCACAGGATGTGGTGTCCATCCAGACGGCCGACTTTGATGTGGCCCGCGAACTGGAGCGGTTGCGAGGACGCGACGGGAGGGTCGGGGCGGTCTGCTGCTTCATCGGCACGGTTCGCGATCGCCATCCGGGCGATCCCGGATCGATTGCCAGCCTGGAGTTGGAACACTACCCGGGCATGACCGAGAAATCCATCGAGGCCATGGTGGCCGAGGCCGGGCGGCGTTTCGAGATCCTGGCGGCTCGCGTGGTGCACCGAGTCGGCCTGTTGCAGCCGATGGACCCGGTTGTTCTGGTGGCGGTGACCTCTCCGCACCGGCGCGAGAGCTTCCAGGCCTGTGAGTTCCTGATGGACTACCTCAAGACGCAGGCGCCCTTCTGGAAGAAGGAGCGCACGGCCGCCGGGGCGATCTGGGTGGATGCCCGGGTCAGTGACGATGAGGCGCTGGCCCGGTGGGGCATCCGGGCTGGCAACGCCTCGAATTGATCTTCGTCAATGGACCGGCGCCGTGGACCGAGCGCCGGCAGGTTGAGCCAGGCGTCGCGCCTTGAAATTGTGTGCGGATGCCCCCACGCTGTTGGGCATCCAGGAGGTATCCATGCGTATCGACAAATTGACCACCAAATTTCAGGAAGCCTTGAGCGAGGCCCAGTCGCTGGTTTTGGGCCGCGACCATGCGTACATCGAACCCGCCCACGTGGTGCTGGCGATGTTGCGCCAGGACGAGGGGCCCCGCGCCCTGCTGGAGCGGGCCGGCGTGCAGGCTGCGGGCCTGGCCTCGGCCGCTGAGGCGGCGGTTCAGCGGCTGCCCCAGGTGCAGGGACAGGAGCAGGTGCAGGTCGGACGCGACACCGTGACACTGCTGCAGGCAGCCGAAAAGGAGTCGATCAAGCGGGGCGACCAGTTCATTGCCAGTGAATTGTTCCTGCTGGCTCTGGCCGACAGCAAGCTGGATTTTGCCCGGACGGCCCGCGAGCAGGGATTGGGCCGCAAGTCGCTGGAAGCGGCCATCGAGGCGGTGCGCGGTGGCCAGAATGTCAGTTCCGCCGACGCCGAAGACCAGCGCGAGTCGCTCAAGAAGTACTGCCTGGACCTGACCGAGCGCGCCCGCCAGGGCAAGCTCGACCCGGTGATCGGCCGCGACGACGAGATCCGCCGCGCCATCCAGGTGCTGCAGCGGCGCAGCAAGAACAACCCCGTGCTGATTGGCGAGCCGGGCGTGGGCAAGACCGCCATCGTGGAGGGCCTGGCCCAGCGCATCGTCAACGGCGAGGTGCCCGACACCCTCAAGGACAAGCGCGTGCTGGTGCTGGACATGGCCGGGCTGCTGGCCGGGGCCAAGTACCGCGGCGAGTTCGAGGAACGGCTGAAGGCCGTGCTCAAGGAAGTGGCCGCCGACGAGGGCCGCATCATCCTGTTCATCGACGAATTGCACACCATGGTGGGCGCCGGCAAGGCCGAGGGCGCCATCGACGCCGGCAACATGCTCAAGCCCGCGTTGGCGCGCGGCGAGCTGCAC
>VERU01000533.1 GCA_018882485.1 Rhodoferax sp.
CTTGTGGGTGGTGGAAGTGACCACGTCGGCGTGCGGCACGGGGTTGGGGTAGACGCCCGCGGCGATCAGGCCGGCGTAGTGGGCCATGTCGACCATGAAGATCGCGCCGACTTCCTTGGCGACCTTGGCAAAGCGCGCCCAGTCGATGTGCAGCGAGTAGGCCGAGGCACCGGCCACGATCAGCTTGGGCTTGTGCTCGCGCGCCTTGGCTTCCATCGCGTCGTAGTCGATGGCTTCGTTCTTGTCGAGGCCGTAGCTCACCACGTTGAACCACTTGCCCGACATGTTCAGCGGCATGCCGTGGGTGAGGTGTCCGCCTTCGGCCAGACTCATGCCCAGGATGGTGTCGCCGGGTTTGAGGAAGGCCAGGAACACGGCCTCGTTGGCCGAGGCCCCGCAGTGCGGCTGCACGTTGGCGGCATCGGCACCAAAAATTTGCTTGATGCGGTCGATGGCCAGCTGCTCGGCCACGTCGACGAATTCGCAGCCACCGTAGTAGCGCTTGCCGGGGTAGCCTTCGGCGTATTTGTTGGTGAGCTGCGAGCCTTGCGCAGCCATGACGGCGGGCGAAGCGTAGTTTTCGCTGGCGATCAGCTCGATGTGGTGTTCCTGCCGCGCGTTTTCGGCCTGGATGGCGGCAAAAAGCTCGGGGTCGGTCTGTTCGATCAGGTGGCTGCGGTGGTACATGGGGTGGGGCGGTGGGGGGAAAGCAGGAAGTGTAGTGGTGCCCGGAGGTCAGGCACCCGTCCACAGCGCGACCTTGCGCGTGCTGTTGGCGTCCCGGGCGACCTGCAGCAGGCGGGTGTGCTCGGCCAGCACCTTGGCCGCGTAGCCGCCGTCGTCATCGACCAGCGCCGCACCCACATAATGCTTGAGTCCGCTCTCGATGGAACCACCGCGCTGGATGCATTCCTGCAGCACCCGTGCGCCCACCCGCAGGTTGGACACCGGGTCGAAAGCCGCCAGCTTGCCGCCGAACAACTCGTACTTGTCACTGTGCACCCGCGTCATCACCTGCATCAGGCCCTGGGCCCCCATGCTGCTCTGGGCGAAGGGATTGAAGCCCGATTCCACCGCCATCACCGCCAGGATGAGGGTCGGGTCGAGCTGGATGCGCAGCCCGGTTTCGTAGGCCTCGGCCACCAGCGCGCTCACCGGCTCGGGCGCCACCCGGTATTTGTTGCTCAGCCAGAAGGCCACGGCGGCCTGCTGGCGCGGCAGGTTGCGCGGATCGCTGGCCGTGGCCCGCTCGATGCCGCTGAGGTCGGGCTCGGTGCCCGATGCCGCCATCTGCCGGGTCTGCAGCCAGCTCATGAGCTGGCTTTCGCCGGCCTGGCGCCATTCGGGCTGCAGCCCGAGCACCAGCGTCGCACCGATCACCAGCAGGCCCACCAGGGCGAATCCGTTGTGGGTGATCTCGAACAGGCCGTCGGCCGTGTCCGAGGCCACGGTCCGCAGGCCGAGACGCAGTCGTTGGGACAGGTTCATCGCTACTCCTTGTTGCACGGGATCGACGTCCGGCGGACGGTGCCAGGGCCGGCTGGCGGGGCAACCCCGTTCGGGTTGGATGGCCATCCCGGGGCTGTGCGGCTACGGCCCGTGGGCACGGCGGGGGGATGGTCGGAGGTCGCGCAGACCTCGGGTAAACCCGCATTTCGCGGTTCGGCCGGATTTTAGGGGTGTCGATATACACAGTCAACCATATAGAAACACTTTGATATGCGAAAAATCAAATCGGACGGCGCTGTCGCCGGCGCGACGTGTTCCCGCGGCAAACCCGGATTGACCGCCGGCCGGATCCGCTGAAAACTCACGCACCATGTTCCGTATCCTTGCGCGCCGGACCCTGAAGGCTCTGCTGGCCACCCTGGCCGCGCTGCTGCTGCTGTGGAGCGTGGCCTGGCTCGCGGTGCCGGGCTGGCTGAAAGGCCAGATCGAACTGCAGGGCAGCGAGCGGCTCGGCCGGGCCCTGCGGGTGCAGTCGGTGCAGTTCGAACCCTGGTCCTTGCGGCTGACCCTGCAGGGACTGACGCTGGCGGCGGCGCAGGCCGCACCCCAGGCCGAGCCCCAGCTCCGGGTCGAGCGGCTGGTGCTGGATCTGGCCCTGGCCTCGCTGTGGCAGGGCGCGCCGGTGCTCGACGGGCTGCTGATCCAGGCGCCCGATCTGCGCTGGACACACCGGGGCGGCGGCCGGCACGATCTGGACGATGTGCTGCAGCGCCTGGCGGGTGGTGCGCCGTCCGATCCGGCTGCGCCGCCACCCGCCTTCGCGGTGCACAACATCCAGGTG
>VERU01000534.1 GCA_018882485.1 Rhodoferax sp.
ATGATGGCCGGGCGCAGGGGCTGGCCGTCGAGCGTCGCCGGAAGCTGCCCGGGGGCCCGCTCCAGGCACTTGCGCCCCAGACTGAAGCCGTTGGAATGCACGCCGCTGGACGACAGGCCCAGCACCACATCCCCCGCCTGCACCGCACGGCCGTCCAGGATGCGCGATTTCTCCACCACCCCCACGGCGAAGCCCGCCAGGTCGTACTCACCCGGGGGGTACATGCCGGGCATTTCGGCCGTCTCGCCGCCGATCAGCGCGCAGCCCGATGCCTCGCAGCCCCGGGCGATGCCGCCGATCACCGCGGCGGCGGTGTCCACGTCGAGCCGGCCGCAGGCGAAGTAGTCCAGGAAGAACAGCGGCTCGGCACCCTGCACCAGGATATCGTTGACGCTCATGGCGACCAGATCGATGCCCACGCCGTCGTGCATCCCCCACTCGAAGGCCAGCTTGAGCTTGGTCCCCACCCCATCCGTGCCACTGACCAGCACCGGTTCGCGGTACCGCCTGGGCACCTCGAACAGCGCGCCAAAGCCGCCGATGCCGGCCAGCACGCCGTCTCGCAGCGTCTTGCGTGCCAGGGGCTTGATGCGTTCGACCAAGGCATCGCCGGCCTCGATGTCGACGCCAGCTTGCTTGTAGGACAGGGGTTCGGGGGTGAGGGGGGTGGTCATGGGCTGCGGGGGCAGCCGCCGGGAGGGCGCCGCCCGATAGAATCAAGGACGATTCTACGGGGCCGACCGCCACCCCTGGGCGGATCGCCCGCTGTCCATGCAATTCACACCCACCCAGAAAAAGTCCGCCGCCTGGGCCGCCATCGCGGCGGTGCTGCTGTTCCTCCTCTGGCTGCTGGCACCGGTGCTCACGCCCTTTGCCGTGGCGGCCGTACTGGCCTACGCGCTGACCCCCCTGGTCGATGGCCTGGTGGCCCGCAGCCGCAACCGGCTGCCCAGGATGCTGGCGGTGCTGGTGGTGGAACTGGCTTTCGTCCTGTTCGTGCTGGCCCTGCTGTTGATGGTGGTGCCCATCGTCGCCAAGGAAGCCCCCCTGATGCGCGATCAGCTGCCGGTGCTGGTGGCCAAGCTGGGCAGCGCAGCGCAGCCGCTGCTGTCGCAGTTCGGTATCGAACTGAGCCTGGATCCGGCCGCCATCCGGGCCTGGGTGCTGGATTACCTGGGCGGCAACCTGGAAGAGGCCGCCGGCTCGCTCCTGACCTCGCTCAAGCTCGGCGGCAGCGTGGCCTTTGCGCTGATCGGCAATGCCGTGCTGGTGCCGGTGGCCCTGTTTTACCTGCTGATGGACTGGCACCGGTTTGTCGAACGGGTGATGGAACTGGTGCCGCCCCGGCTGCGCTCGGGGGTGGATGGTTTCACCCGGGAGGCCGACGACGTGCTGGGCCAGTACCTGCGCGGCCAGCTGCTGGTGATGGTGCTGCTGGCCCTGTTCTACAGCGTGGGGCTGGCGCTGTTCGGCCTCGATCTGGCTCTGCCCATCGGGGTGTTCACCGGGCTGGCGATCTTCGTGCCCTATGTCGGTTTCGGTATCGGGCTGGTGCTGGCCTTGCTGGCCGGCTTGCTGGAATTTGCCGGATCGCACGGCCCGTCCTACGCGCTGCTCATGGTGGCGGTGGTCTACGGGCTGGGGCAGGTGATCGAAAGCATCTACCTGACCCCCCGGCTAGTGGGCGAACGCATCGGCCTGCACCCCTTGGCGGTCATCTTTGCGTTGCTGGCGTTCGGACAGCTGTTCGGATTTGTCGGTGTGCTGGTGGCGCTGCCCGCCAGCGCCGTGTTGCTGGTGGCCATCCGGCGCGCCCGGGCGGCCTACCTGGCCAGCCGGCTGTACCGCAGCTGAGGCCGGCATGCGGCAGATTGCGCTGGACATCGGGGTTTCAGAAGGACCGACCCTCGCCAATTTCCTGCCTGGCCCGAACCAGGGCGCCTGGCAGCACCTGCGCCTGTGGCTGGGATCGGGCCAGGGCCAGCCCAACCGGTCGCCGGTGCCCACCTACCTCTGGGGACCGGCGGGCAGCGGCAAGACCCATTTGCTCAAGGCGCTGCGTACCGCTCTGCACGGGGCGGGTGAACCGGTGGGCTGGCTGGATGCGGCGACGCACGATCCCGGGCCTTTCGATGAGAGCTGGGCTGCTGTGCTGCTGGACGATGTGCACCTGTACACCGCCGCCCAGCAGCAACGGGCCTTCAACTGGTTCGTGCAGGCGCAGGCGCAGCAGCGGGCCGTGCTGGCGGCCGGCGCCCTGGCGCCGGCGGGTCTGGCCCTGCGCGAAGA